>NZ_CAXGSH010000008.1:0-58178 GCF_964012375.1 uncultured Salinisphaera sp. | reverse complement strand
CGAACAGGCCGGCTGCACCGATACCGCCACCGACGCACATGGTCACGACCACATACTTGGCGCCGCGTCGCTTGCCTTCGATGAGGGCGTGGCCGGTCATGCGGGCACCGGACATGCCGTAGGGATGGCCGATGGCGATGGAGCCGCCGTTGACGTTGTACTTGTCAGGGTCGATGCCGAGATAGTCGCGGCAGTACAGGCACTGGCTGGCGAAGGCTTCGTTGAGCTCCCACAGGCCGATGTCGTCGACTTTCAGGCCGTAGCGCTCGAGCAGTTTCGGCACGGCATAGATCGGGCCGATGCCCATTTCGTCGGGGTCGCAACCGGCCACGGCCATGCCGACATAGGCACCCAGCGGTTCCAGTCCGCGGCGTTCGGCTTCGGCGGCTTCCATGAGCACGCTGGCCGAGGCGCCGTCGGACAGCTGCGAGGCGTTGCCGGCGGTAATGAAACGGCCTTCGCTGATCTGCTGGCCGTTCTTGAACACCGGGTTAAGGCCCTGCAGGCCTTCCAGCGTGGTGCTCGGACGGTTGCCTTCGTCCTTGTCGAGGGTGACTTCGACTTCGCTGATTTCCCCGGTCTGCTTGTCCTGCTGCTTCTTGATGGTGGTCAGCGGCACGATCTCGTCGTCGAACTTGCCGGCTTCCTGGGCGGCGGCGGTCCGCATCTGCGACTGGTAGGCGTATTCGTCCTGGGCGTCGCGCGAGACGTTGTAGCGATCCGCTACGACTTCGGCGGTTTCGAGCATGGACATATAGATGTCGGGGCGATGCTCGACCAGCCACGGGTCGCGGGCCCGGAAGGTGTTCTGGTGCTCGTTCTGCACCAGCGATACCGATTCCAGGCCGCCGCCGACGACGATGTTCATACGGTCGTTGACGATCTGCTTGGCCGCGGTGGCGATGCCCATCAGGCCCGAGGCGCACTGGCGGTCGATGGTCATGCCCGGCACCGAAGTCGGCAGGCCGGCACGGATCGCACACTGGCGGGCCACGTTCTGACCGGTGGAGCCCTGCTGGAGTGCCGCACCCATGATCACGTCGTCGATGTTCTCGCCCTGCAGCTTGGCGCGCTTGAGGGCATGCTCGATGGCATGACCGCCGAGCGCCTGTGCCTGGGTGTTGTTGAAGGCGCCGCGATAGGCCTTGCCGATCGGCGTGCGCGCGGTTGAAACGATGACTGCTTGTCGCATGGGACTCCTCATGATTTTTCGTGGTCGTCAGTCGCCACACGTCGCGGCTGCGAGGCTGGCGCGGCGGTATGGCTTTGATAAGGGGGCGCGGCCGGCGACCCTCTGTAACGATTATTTCTAGTGCCTTTTTTGAAATGCTCTTTCAAAAAGGTCGGTGCAGTATGTTAAGCGATGCCAGACCCGTCAAGCTGTACTAGTTGGTTCAGCGCCGCCTTGAACAAGCGGCCGCCGTCAGGGCACATCGCCGCAAACAGCACGCCCCTGCAGGATACTGATGTGCCGGATCGCCGGCGGAAGTTATTGCCGGTATACCTGCCAAATACGTAGCACGGCGCTCGCGTTTGCCCGTTGCCAAGACGCCTCTCGAATACGCGTAAATTATTCGGTTAGGGCAATAAAAGTAATATAGATAGAATAAAAGCTGAAAATACAAAATATATTTCCTTTTGATATTGGCTGGACGATGTTTGCGTAGATAGTATTGATCACAACAATACTGGGGAACAGCCATGCCGAAAGAGTCGTTGCTCGCCGCTTGCGTAGTCGCCGCGATTTGCACCGGTCCGGCGAGCCTGGCTTGGGGAAAAGATATGGCGCCCGATCCGGAAAAACACAGCTCGGCCGCTATTCAAGTGTCGATCAACGGATCGGACGACATCCGCTACGCGGCTGCGTGGACGGTCACGGCCGAGAGTGGTGAGCAGGAACAGTTCGAGACGTCAGGCGAGGCGCCAGCCGTTCATATGTATCGGGGCGTTGCAATATCGGGCACCGTTACGGTGTTGAGCCCCACCGGGCGGCTAGAAGTCGAAATTCTAAAGAATGGCAACCGCTCCCGTTCTTCGACCCAAGGCGGCGGTAGCGTTGTGCGTATGACGGTGCGGTGATTCGCTGATCAATGGTAGCCGCGACCGGGTTTTTCTTCTGGAACCGAGGTTGGCGAGGATTCTCTCGCGAGCGAGAGTTCGGCGGCGCCCCTGCATTGGCCAAGCGTCCTCGAGCCCGTGTTAACCCAGGCAGCGGCGACGGCTTGAGGTCATAACGTTTTAATTCGCTATCGATCGCGGATATCGCGCAAAAAAAGCGACGTTTTGATGGTTAATACGAATTAGCCGTGTAGCGTGGTGCTTGCCGCGTTCTGCGCTCGGCTGCCGCCGCGCATCGGTGAAAGAAAAGCACGCAAACAGAAGAGCCCCACCGTAGTGGGGCTCCGAACAGAACAGCAAGCGATGGGCTTTTACTGCGTGACGGTCGCGGTATTGCTGTTTCCGGTCTGTGCGACCATCGAATAGTTGCTGTTGCTCGCCTGAGTGACACGAGCCAGGTTGTCGTTGCCCGACTGCATCACGTACGCCTCGTTATAGTTGCCGCTCTGCGTGATGTACGAGTCATTGTCGCCGCCGCCCAGGCCGAAGAACCCGCCGTTGCCGCTCTGGTCGACGTCGGCGAAGTTGCCGTTGCCGGACTGGATGATTTCCGATTCGTTGTCGAAGCGGCGCTGTTCCACGTCGGCTTCGTTACCGTCACCGGACTGATCGATGAAGGAGTAGCTGTCACCCACCAGCAGTGCGTCCTGGTCGACGCTGGCGATGTTGTTGTTGCCGCTCTGATCGATCATCGACTCGTTGAAGCCTGCGCCGCTCTGATCGACCGTGGCAGTGTTGTCAGAGCCGGATTGATCGATGTACGAGTCGTTAAAGCCGAAACCGCCTTGCGTGACGGTGGCCTCGTTGTCGTCGCCCGACTGGAAGATGTTGGAGCCGTTGAAGCCGCCACCGGTCTGCGTAACGCTGGCCATGTTGTCGTAGCCGGACTGATCGATATACGAGTCGTTGAAGCCCAGGCCACCCTGAGCGACCGAGGCGTCGTTGTTATCCCCGGACTGATAGATGGTCGACTCGTTATTCTCGGAAGCGAGCGCAACACCCAGCAGCGTGCCGCCGCCCTGGTCGACTGTGGCGGTATTGGAGTTGCCGGCCTGTTCGATATACGAGTCGTTGTAGCCCCAGCCGCCCTGATCGACCGTGGCGGTATTGTCGTCGCCCATCTGATCAACGGTGGACATGTTCGAACGATAACCGGTCTGGGTGACGACTGCGTCGTTGTCGTCGCCGGACTGGTCGATGTAGGAGGTATCGTAGGAGTTCTGACTGACGGTGGCGTCGTTGTAGTCCCCCGACTGTTGGACATCCGAATAGCTGTTGCTTGCCATCGCAGAGCTGGCGCCGAGAGCAAGAGCGACCGCGGTCGCGATAGTGGTGCGTTGGAGTTTCATTTGGGTTCCCCTGGGTTTGATGGTGCCTTGGTCATGCCTGAATGACTGAGCTAAGGCCTGCTCAGTACATACGAATAACGACTGGCGCCGCCCGGCCGGCGACAGAGGCCTGTCCCACGGATAGACTGCGCAAGCCGCTGCCCGATTGCGAAATTGCGATATCGCTGTGGTAGCCGGTCTGGTTGATTCGAGCGTCGAAGCTATTGCCGCGCTGCTCGATCGTTGCCTGGTGGTGATTGCCGATCTGGCCGATCAAGCCGGCGTTGTTGCCGCCTGACTGGATGATATTGGCTTCGTTCCAGTTGCCGTTCTGGTAGATCGCGGCATAGTTGCCCGAGCTAAATACCGCCTTGTTGCGCGACTGCACGACATGTGCGGCGTTATTGCTGCCCACCTGGGCAATGACGCTCACGCTTTCGTGTCCGTGCTTTGAAGAAACGTTAGGATTCTTCGGCACGACGGCGCCGGCTGCTGACGCCTGGATTACACTTTGGCTTGCAACACCATCGGCTATCGATTCGCTGGCGGCTGCTCGTGCATGCATGGCGAACACCAACAGGGTGCAAAGCACGAGCGTATATAACGCCCTGTTAATGAATGCCGTTTCTGTCTTATGTTGCGCTGTGCTGAACATGGCATCGCATCGCTATGTTGAATAGGCACTCGGTGAGTGCGTAAATCCCATGCCGATTGGCGTTTGAATAACTCTGCAGGATTGTTCGATTTGGCGGTATAGGGCTAAAGAACCAACTTGAGTCTGAAATTTCTGAACTCGTTCACGGGATGAAGTATTAGGTTCCTGATACTCGGATTTTCTCGGTGCTCGTGGGCTCAAGCACATGCCCTCGGCCGCCCCTGTGCCGAGTGCTTGGTGGGGCAAAAAGAGGGAAGCCGAGTCTGCGGATGTCGTACCACGCGGCCGGGTCGCACCTCGTCAATGGGAAGCGTGGGCTGGCGCCTGGGCGGGCGAGCGCTCTCGCCACGGGGCCGATTATCGATTGACCAGGCGGGTGCTCAGAGCCGAGAACGCGGCGTCGGTAGGTTCAGAGGCACCGTTTCCTGTGTGGTCACTCGTTTACGACCGGGCGACTTTCGGTACGTGTTTGATCGCATGGCGAAAAAAGCGTGGAAGCAATAGCGAGAAATCACGCGTCGTGGTAAGCGGTCTGCGTCGCGGCGAATACACGGGCAACGGCATGGGGTGGCCATTTTTTTAATTGGCTCGACCGGGTTTCGGGGCCCTTATGTCGAGGGACTGGGCTGGCTCGGCTCAATTCAGGTGGTTGAGCAGCGTGTTTGTTGCGACAGCGCAAGCGGAGGGCTGATCGCAGACAAATTGCTGGCTATTCAGTCTTGGACTGCTGGCTTCATACGAGCAGGCTGAAAGGGCGCGGGACGATATGAGGCACGATTGATTCGGCCACAAGAAAGGCTTAATCAGTCCCCGGGTGTCGGGATAGCCGAAAACGAGCGAGTGCGAGTCTTTTTTAATAGTTTTTACAGTAGAGGGGAGGTGCTCGTACGCGTGCCCTTTACGCGCCGCAAGAAAGTTTTTTCGCGGCCTAATCATTTAGAGAGTGCTTAGAGGAGTGGGGTGGGCGCGTTGAGGTAAACGTCCAGAATGGTGCCCTCGAGTTGTACGCCCTCGCGCAGTTTCCAGAGTCCTGCGGTCACGCCTTTCGCGACCAGGTGAATAACCGACGCCTCGATCGCAGCCATGACTGCCAGCTGTACGGGTTCGTTATTGGTGTATCCGGCCTCGGCTTCCAGCAGTCTGCTGAAATCGATAAAGCGGTAAAAGCCGGCGCGTAGCTCTCTGGAATAAATGGTTTTGGTGGTTGTTACGTTTGCAAGGATTTTGCCCGTCGAAATCTCGATTGCGCGTAGGTTCACGGTCACCTGATCGACCTGATACTGGCCGGACGTCCCAATGCCGAAATATTCAACGCCCGCGCCACCTGTACGGATGTTCGATTCATAGGCGATGATGCCGCCCTCCAGCATTACGGAGGCCGCCCTCAACGAGGGCAGCGTATCCGGCTGGCCAAAGCGTTCGAACTCTGCGCGGATGATACGGCGTTCCGTTAGCAGGTTCTGCAGTCCCACGCGCTCAAGGGGGATGAACCAGCCGGAGTCTGCGAGGGCGCCAGTCAGCATTGACGCGGCACCTTGAGTGACGGCGGTCGAGAACGTGCTGGCCGGGGCGGGTTTGTACTGCCCGGTCAGATCTCGAAAATCATAAATCGACGCGTAAATCTGCCCGGCCGGTGGGGGTAGCGCAAGCAGATCCTGGTACGTTCCGCTCCGGGGCGTGAGCGTCGCAGGCTGGCCTTCGAGCCCGCGTGAGTTGGCGACGACCGCGGCGCAGCCGGTCAGGCTCGTAATCATCAGAAATACAATAATAAACCGCATGGCTTGCCCCCTCTGCCCTTTGTTCTATCTGCTGTGCTTATTAGAAGCCCGATAGGCCGCCTACGTTGATGGTGGTGACATCGCCGGTGGCCTTGTCGGTGACCGTTATGCTCAGCTGGCCGTTCTCGTCACGGATTACGACGCCGAACTCGTCGCTGTCGAACACGCCCTCGCTGATTTCGCCGGCCCCTACATCCGAGATAAGTTGCGAGATCAGCCGGCTTTGCAGGTTCTGAACCAGCCGCTCGGTTGCCGAGAGCGGCTCGTAGCGCGAACGCCCTGGTGGTTCGTGGGTATCCTGGGCCTGGGCCTTGTTGAGCAAGTAGCTGCCGTTGAATGGATCACCCCCGAACGAGGGGTTGATGGGCTGATAAACGAGCTCGCCGGCACCAGCCACAGGCGACATACCCAGCACGGCGATGGCGATAATGTTGGCGCGTTTCATGAGGCCCCCGTTTAAAGTTCTTCTTTTCCGAGATCGGCACTGGGATTGAGTGCCGCCGAAAGCTGCCGTTTGAGAATGGCTTTCTCGACCAGGTCGATGGCCTGCCGTGCGACATCGTCGGCGTCGCTGAGCCGCGGTGATAGTCGTGTTTCGAAGTACACGCGGGGCCCGTCGGTTATCCAGAGCTGGATGCCCCAGCGGGCATCGGGGCGTTCGTGGATCGTGAGTGTGGCCCCGCGGATGATCGGGTGGCCCATCCCGATCTGGCTGAATGCGCGATAGAAGTTCTGGCCGATGACGGTTAGGGTTCGATCGACCAACACGCCGGTGAGCTCGCTGCTACCGTTGTAGGCCGATTCGAGACGAGGGCCATCCTCGCTCTCGAGTCGATTGATGGACGATGTGTCGTTCACGGACTTTGGGCTTGGCTCCGCGGGGTCGACTTCTGTCTGGGCCTGGCCAAGTTCGGCAAGAATGAACAGAGCAATAGCTGCCAGGCGGTATGCATAGGTTGAACGTCGATTTTGTGTGTTCATTATTGGTATTCGACATCCGTAAGTCGTCTTGCCAAACACATAAAAAATGTATTCGGGCAATAAAACGCGCGACGATTGGCAGATCCTTGTGGCGCCGCGTCCAGTAATTTTTAAGCAGCGCCCTGAATTTTCGTTCGGCCAGTGTGCTAGCGCCCGCGACCAAATCCCATCGGGCTAAAGAACCATCCCATGGGTTGTTTTTTTAAACCTTTGCGGCGCCGTGGGTATGAGTTTTCTCATGCTTCGTGCATTCGCCGAGGGGAGGGCGTGCTTTGTGCCGGACGCACGCAACGGTGCTCGCGGCTGTCGCCCGCAGAGCGCCGAAAGAAAGAGCGTGGGTAAGCTCGTAGCGAATATGAAGCCAACGAAGCGCTTGCGCCCTGCGCGAGTGCCAGCGCGCCAGTGGTTCAGGCGAGTACGGCGCTATAGCCCCGGGGCGTCCGTGCCGGCTAAACCATTTTTGGCCGAGCGCGTTTCCGCCGGCTTTCGAGCGGCTGACGCTGAAATATTCGGTAGTACGCCAAGGTTCTGTCGGGCCCAGTTCGTGGCTTGTATTCGGTTGCGAACGTCGAGCTTGCGAAAAATGTTGTACAGATGCGACTTGACCGTGTGTTCGCTCACAAAAAGCTGGCGCGCAATCGCGTTATTGGAGGCGCCCGAGCCCAGCAGGCAAATGATCTCGAGCTCGCGCTGCGTCAGTCCACCCACCGGGCGATAGGCATTGAGTTGCTGATTACGGTAGCGCTCGATTAGCTGTGTCATCAGCGAGCGCGACATCCAAAGATTGTCGTCCAGCAGTTTGCTGATGCCTTTGCAGATGAGGTCGATGCTGTCGCGACGGTAGAACACGCCTTTCAAGTACAGGCACGCCAACACCTGAGTGGCGTGGTTTTCGTCACGCAAGTTGATTGCCGCAAGTACGAGGCCTTGTTTGCCTGCGGCCGCCACGTACCAATTCTGCATGCGGCTGTCATCCATCTCTGCAGCATCGAGCAAAATCAAAGCGTTATTGGTCTTAATCGCTTCGATCGAATCGTCAGGCGATCGCAAGGATATTTCACACTTTAGGCGTGCTTCGATATGTTCTATGAATAGCCGACTTTGCGAATTACTGTCTGTGACAAAAATGATTTTTGCGTTGCTGCACTTCATAGCGTAAGTCTCCCCGCAATCCGCCACCCCCTCAAAATACTTTCACGCGTCGCCCGTTAAATAAAATCTGATTGTCAGTTGCATCGGTTCGGGTAGGGCGCGGTGTCTTGTGAGTCGGCCGCTTGGCCGCAGTTTCAAAATATATCTAAGCGTTTTACCGGATTGATTCCGCGAGCAATATCTGGAGAGTCTCGGATCGGTGTATGAGAGTCGTACGAGTGCTGGTCGCGTTTGACCGCTCGTCGGCTTTGTTACAGACGTATGATCGACTGCGCGCCGGTTAGCGGTGGCTGGCGCAGGCATTGGGGGTGGGACGGGGATGTGGGCGCCGCAGAATTTCGGCCTGGCTTCGCGGTTAACTCGAAGCATAAGGCGCCGAAGTCAGCTGATGCTCGCCGCTCGCCCAACCAAGTCGCGCGTTGTGTGTTTGTCGTCAACGTGCGGCTCGCGGCTGATTGGCGCGCATCTAACCGCGCATGGCGCGGTAGAGCGGGCGCTCTCGGAATTCGTTCATCGCGCCTCGCCTGCGATTCGGGGCGCGCGCTTCATGATTGCGGCGGCGTCAGCGCATATCAGCTGCCCCTCGCGGTGTATCTCCGGTATCTTTTACACGGCGAACGATCGTTCGGTATCGTTCCTCATCCATTGCGAGAACAAAAAGGAGTCTTCATGTCGCTGGTCGATCAACTCAATGCGCAGATGCGTCTGCCGGTCATCGGTTCGCCGATGTTCATTCTGTCCAATCCGGATCTTGTGATCGCCCAGTGCATGAGCGGCATCGTTGGTTCTTTTCCGGCTTTGAACGCGCGTCCGGCCGAGGAGCTGCCGGTGTGGCTCGAGCGGATTACCACGACGCTGGACGAGGCCCGCGCGGCCGACCCGCAGGCGAAGATCGCGCCGTTCGCGGTCAACCAGATCGTGCACGCTTCCAACGATCGGCTCGAGCATGATCTAAAAGCCTGTGCCGACTTCAAGGTGCCGCTGATGATCACCAGCCTGCGTGCGCCGCATGCGGCGGTGGAAGTGGCCCACGACTACGGCGGCCACGTGTTTCACGACGTGATCAGCGTGCGTCATGCCGAGAAGGCGATCGAGGCCGGGGTGGACGGATTGATCGTGGTCTGTGCGGGGGCGGGCGGCCATGCCGGCACCCTCAGCCCGTTCGCGCTGGTCTCCGAGATTCGCCAGTTCTGGGACGGTCCGCTGATTCTGTCCGGCTCGATCACCCGCGGCGAACATATTCTGGCCGCCCAGGCCATGGGCGCGGACTTTGCCTATATGGGCACCCGCTTTATCGCCAGCGCCGAGGCCAATGCCGTCGACGAGTACAAAGCGATGGTGACCGAATCCACGGCCAAGGACGTGATCTACTCCAACCTGTTCACTGGCGTACACGGTAACTACCTGCGCGGTTCGATCGAAAACGCCGGGCTGGACCCGAACGCGCTGCCCGAATCCGGCAAGGAAGCCATGACCTTCGGCAGCGACCGCGAGAAGAAGAAGGCCTGGAAGGATATCTGGGGCGCCGGGCAGGGCGTGGGAAGTATCGACAGCGTGCTTCCGGCCAGCGAAATCGTCGATCGTCTGGCCACGGAATACGCCGCCGCGCGCAAGCGGTTCGCTTAAGCCGGCCGGGTTGTCGCGGTACCGGCCGAGGGGTCGGTGCCGTATCGCTTCAATGACGATTGCCAGCGGAGCAGCGGATTGCTCGGGCGCCAACAACCGCGCTTGTAAGCGTTAGAAGCGGGTCTGCAGGTTGAGTGCGAACACGTATCGCGCTCATGACAGCCGTCGTCGCGCCGTCCGTAGGACTGCTGATATACCCGCAGCACGGGTTTCGTTTCCATGCGAGTTCAACGGTGGCCGCTCGTTTGGGGCGGCCGCTACGAATTCGAACGTCGGCGCCGCGATGCGCCGACGAACCAAGGAGCGAAACCATGCAAGCAGAAGCCATGCTCAAGACGCACCCGAACCCGCTGTCGGTGCAGAAACAGCTCGTCGCCTGTGTCGAAGCCTGCTTCGACTGCGCGCATCACTGCACCGCCTGTGCCGATGCCTGTCTCGCCGAAGACAATGTGGCCGACCTGCGCGGCTGCATCCGTACCGATCTCGACTGTGCCGACATCTGTAACGCCACGGCCCGCGTGCTGTCGCGCCAGACGGCCTTCGGCGAGTCGCCGGCCGCCACGCAGGTCAAGGCCTGCCGAGACGCCTGCCAGAAGTGCGCCGCGCATTGTGAAGGCCACGGCGACCAGAACCAGCACTGCGCGCTGTGTGCCGAAGCCTGCAACCGCTGCGTAAAAGCCTGCGACGACCTGCTTGGCGAGATCGACTCGTAAGGTATGAAGGCTTGAAGTTCGGCATGCATGCAAACGCATGCCGGCTACCAAGAGCGCGGCTCGTCCATGGCGAGTCGCGCTTTTTTGATGGCGATTGCCCACAGGCGAACTGCGGCCGCTCGTTAGCTCCCGGATTTCCTTATCCAGGCAACGGCCCAGTCGTCGAAATCGCCGACGTGCCGGCCATCGGCGAACAGGCTATCGAGCGGTGCCGCTGGGAAGTCGTTGACGCGAAGGGTCAGATGAGTCGCTTCCAGAATCGTGGATACGAAATCGTGGGGCTATTTCGCTGTGGTAGCTCAAACGCGTATCATCTTAGCCAACGTGCGAGTTATGAGCTGATCGCGAAATAATCACGATCACAATGAAATCATCCTTCAGAATGAGCTAATTTTCTAAAAGAATCGAAACCAGCTGCTACTACGCGCCGCTTTTCGTCAATGTTCATGTTATGCCAGCTGTAATGGGTTACGTGGGGCACATGTTTTTCAACATATTCCGGAGGCTCGGTTGCTTCCCAGCTCGCCATAGAAGACAAGGCCCCGCAACTCTCGCAAACGGGCTCTGCGCCTATCTCAAAGTGAGAGCCGTCTTCAGCAGCGTCGCAGGTAAAACCCAAAACCGCTCTTAGCGCATCTGCTTTTTCGAACTTGCTTAGATATCTGTAGCCGGGTATGGCTTCTAATAAGTGTTCGGTTTCCTGATATACGCTATCACTTAGTGCCTCTACGTAGGCAAGCTCGCCAGATAACCGACTTCTTAGCAAAAAGCAACCGTAAACGTCCCCTGTAAGCTCGGGGGCTAAAGTAGTTGCGCCACAAGGTGCGCAGTAATATCTGAACAGTTGCAGTTTCATTAGTCTGTTTCGGCCAAGTCGGCGACATCTCAGCCTGCTGAGGTGCCGACCATACCCCGGTTTCAGTAGCGTTTCGATCCAGAGTCCCAGTGTTTAAATGGCCGCCTCTGCGGCCATTTGCCCAGCATAGTCAGCGGGCGTCAGCCCGCTGAGTTCTTTTTTCGGTCGCTCCTCGTTGTACTCCCGATGCCCGCCTCGGATGATCGGGGTCGATTGTCGATTGATTGGCTTTGGTTGCGCCCAGATGCGCCGCCAGGGCAGTCGTCGTATGCGTACTCGCGATCTGGCTATAGCTGGCACCGAGCTGGTTGGCCTGTTTGAGCAGGGCCTGGCCGGCGGTGAAGTCGCCCGCCGGCTCGTTGGGCTGGATGCCGTAGGTCGATAGCAATACGCCGCGTTCGCCGCGCACGGCGCCATAGGCATCGGTTCTAAGCTCGAAGCCGGTGCCCCGAAAACTGCCGCGGAAGTTGTCGGCCTGATGGATCAGATGGCCCAAAGGGTGTTGGCTATGGACCTGGGTGCTGGCCGGTTTGATACGTTGCTGGGCGACTTTTCGTCTGCCCTGCCAACACAGGTGTTCTAACGACGATCAATGATCAATGCGCAAATAACAGTAGTGACGAATTTCATACTGGTATGTGGATCTTGTGGAGGCAGTACTAAATATCCGTTAACTAAGTCGTATTCTATTCGACTCTGATCTGTTGCCTCTCCATCGCCGCGACGACAATTTTATGAAACGAGCTAGGATCGTTTTGAATCGCTGCGAACTCTTCCGCTGTTAATTTTACGGTTACCTCTTGAGGTTTGTGTGATCCTGGATCGAAAGTTACGGCATATCCGGCAGATTCACGGGTAGCTATATAGCCTAGTCCTTTGATGACTTGATTAAGTCGAGTCATCTTAATTCCTAAAAATCTGTGAAAGAAACTGAGCTCTTGTCTGGCGGGTCTATAATTACTTCAGGGACGCTTCTTGAAGTCTTGCTGCCTGTAAGCCGCCGAGTAGTTCCGCCTCGTTCGTTACCAGAGAGCAACAGTTCAGCGAAGGCTATTTATAGGGCGTCGTATGAGAAGAAATCCGATACGCGTAAGAAATGTGGTGTAAATCGGAATACTCTTCGTTGTGCCGTATACTGGTTTGCTGTAAATCCTTCGAATCGACTATTCAACGAGGGCCTGTTGTTATTATTTCATCGCGTAGTCGAAAAATACGCGTACTAATATTGAAGGCAAGCGATGCTTTGCAAGCTTGTATGGCATTCAGTTGTGGTCGAATTGGTCGCGGAATTTATTATCAGAATTGGGAAAAGCTATCATAAGGCTTTAGGCTATAGCTGTTTCCCTGTCTTGGACTCCCACTCAGCGCGGAAGGTCCATGGGTTCTCGGTTATCGCTAGCCGCGCGTAAAAATCTTTGATAGCCACCCTTAAAGAAGAATGCACTGATTGCTCGGAGATAATCCCTCGCTCGGCATAGGCAACTATCCACGTGTCACCATTCGCCAGCAGGCAAAGTGAGTCATTAGTCTTTTTCTCATCGCCTAGCTCGCCGATTAAATATTCATTCGTGCTTATCCCTTTTTTGTCCAAAGAGAATTGCAAAAGCGAAAGTAAAGGCGATTCGTTATTCATTTTGGAACCTCTTGAATATAGCCGTCGTCCAACAAGCCTTGGACATTAGTATTTTTCAGCTGATATTGCGTTGCCCCTCCAGGTTGATCAAACCACGGGGCTGCTTCGCCAGCGTCTACATCGAAGGGCTTCACAACGCGGTAAGTATGAAACTCAGAATTGACCGAGTTGGCGGGAAGCGCGCGACTGTTGAAGTCGGTGCCGGCAGGGGACAGAAAACCGCCTCGTGGTGAGCCGTAACGATCGATGAGCTGTCCTTTTTGTAATTGCTCAGTCCTTATTGAACCGGAGAAGCCGTTGTTTGGCGGCCATAGTACGTCGCCATTAGGTTTGATCCACCTAGGGTGAACGCCGAGGCGCGCGGACGTCTCCATTTGAGCACGCGTGGACTGTCGAACAGAGCTCTTCGAATTTCGAAGAATTCGGTTCGTACGATCAACAGCCCCCTCAACGGTCTCGCTAATATTCCGCCAAAGCGCCCGTACCAACGCGGCGATATTATCGGCGAGGTGGCCGATGCCATCGTAAACGGCCAGCAGCACGCGCCCGAGCCGGCCGTGTTGGGATAAGGCCTCGCGCAGTCTTGCACCGTAGCCCAGTAGCCGGGCGGCCAGTGCCGCCGCGCCTGCCCCGGCGCTAATCGCCGCCAACACAGCCAGTACTACCGAAATCAGCAGTTCCGGCACGATATAGCCTACGCCAACGCCGATGCCTTCGGCCCAGAGATTGGGTGGAAGGGCGGCGAACAGTGCACCGACTGATGCGAATATTCTCTGCAATATCTCGCTTTCGCGACACATCTCGATCAGGCCCTGGACCCATTCGGCGCCCTGGTCCCACATCGCCTGCATGAGCTCGCCGAGTTCACCGCCCATCGCCGCTAGGGTTTCGATGGTGATCTGGACGGCGTCGACGCTCTGCTCGTATAGCGCTTTGAAGAACTCGAAGAGTGCTTCACGCTGTGCCCAGAGCCGCTGGATTTCTTCGCTTGCGTCTTCGAGGGCCTCGCCGGCGGCGTCAATCCCTTCGCCAGCGGCGTAGATCCCCGGAAACACCTTGCCGAGCATGGGCAGATCGCTGTACCAATCGACCAGGTCTTCGCCTTGCTCTACGACCCATGAACCGGCGTCAGAGGCCCAGCCGCCCACCTGTTCGAGAAAGCCGACCTGATCTTCACCCCAAGCGCTGGCCCCGCGTCGCAGCCCGCGATCCCGTGCGTCTTGGAGCAAGGCGATCTTGGCGCCCCAGTTTTGTGCCGCGGCCCATTCATCGGACCATGGCTTGACCTGCTCGGCGATACTCGCCCGGTACTCTCGCAGCTGGGTTTCGAGTTGTTCGGTAAGGGCCGCGATCTGGTCGGCCGCATCCGGGTCGGGCGTGAACCCGACGGTAACGGGACCGCCCGGCACATAGTTCTGGCGCGCAGTGCCGGCGAGGCTACCGTCAGCCATGGTTATCGCCCTCGGGCTTGGGGCTTACGCCGTCGGCACGGCGCGTACGCCCTTCGAAGGCGCGTTCGCCGTTGATATCGGCAAAGGTCTGCGTGTCGGTGATGGGTGTTTGCCAGCGATCATCGTATTGGCCTTTGAGGCCGACCCAGTGCAACGGCTGAATGGGCCCGCCCATGTGCGGCAAGCCACGCTCAGCGTGGCCCGGCCCCGTAAACACCTTGTTCCCCGCATGGACGGTCAGAGTGCCCGGACAGGCCACAGTAATCTTGCCGCCTTCGAGGGTGACGGATGCCCCACCGGCGGTAGCCAGCTTGACCGCCTTCTTGCCCGCGAACTCGCCTTCGGCGTTGGCACTGGCGATCTTGAGGCTGTCCTTGCTCTGTACCTTCATCTGATCGGCCTGGGCCTGCAGGTCCAGATCGCCCTGGCCGGCGATGAGCTTCAAACCATCACCCGACCCCTGCACACCGGCCAGCACGCCGATCGATTGGCCGCTGTGGACATGCAGGCGTTCGCCGATGGCCCAGTTGCTGTCCGCGCCGCTGGCGACGGTGAGCGTCTCATCCGCGTGCCAGTGCACGTCCTGGCCGGCGACCACGCCCAGGCCGGCCTTGGCGGCGATCGCCAGGATCGGATCGGCCGGGTGGGGGCGTTTGGTGTCGGCTAGTGCGGTGTTCTTGTTGTCGGCGTCGGCGGTGGCTTTTGTCCAGTCGGCGGCGTCCACTTGCCCTTGCGCGGTTTTCAGCAGGGCGGCCAGCGGGCTGGCGCTGTCGTCGATCGTTGATTGATTGGCTTGGGTTGCGCCTAGATGCGCCGCCAGTGCCGTGGTGGTATGCGTACTCGCGATCTGGCTATAGCTGGCACCGAGCTGGTTGGCCTGTTTGAGCAGGGCCTG
The DNA here is from genome assembly GCF_964012375.1 of uncultured Salinisphaera sp. Classification (NCBI taxonomy): domain Bacteria; kingdom Pseudomonadati; phylum Pseudomonadota; class Gammaproteobacteria; order Salinisphaerales; family Salinisphaeraceae; genus Salinisphaera; species uncultured Salinisphaera sp. The sequence goes on along the minus strand of NZ_CAXGSH010000008.1, from coordinate 42,992 downwards.
GCCGGCGGTGAAGTCGCCCGCCGGCTCGTTGGGCTGGATGCCGTAGGTCGATAGCAATACGCCGCGTTCGCCGCGCACGGCGCCATAGGCATCGGTTCTAAGCTCGAAGCCGGTGCCCCGAAAACTGCCGCGGAAGTTGTCGGCCTGATGGATCAGATGGCCGAGGTTGAGCTGGCTATGGGCCTGGGTGGTGGCCAGTTGGATACGCTGTTGGCCATCGGTATCGTCGAAGACGAGCTGGTTATGCCCGGTGCCGCCGAACTCTTGGGTCTTGGTGCCGGACAGGGCCGCGGCATTGCGATGATCGGCATCAGCGGATGCCGCCCCGTGCCAGGCCGGGGCCTGGCCGCCGGCCAGGTTGCCCTGGGCGGAGGGGGCGTGATCGCTGGCTTGCTGATAGGCCGAGGTATCGCTTTCACGCTGGGTGCCGCCCGGCGTGGTCGGGGTGCCGGCTTCGCCCTGGCCGTTGTAGAGGCTGCCGGTGATCACGGGGCGGTCGATATCGCCGCCGAGAAAACGTACCAGCACTTCCTGGCCGATACGCGGGATGAACTGCTGGCCATGGCCGGACCCGGCGTCGCGCTGGGCACAGCGAATCCAGCAGCTCAGCCGGTCGTCGGGGGTGTCGCCACGTTGCCAGTGAAAACGTACCTTGATCCGCCCCAGCGCATCGGTATGCAGCGCGTCCGCGCCGGCCGGGGCGGTCGCGCCGTCGGGGCCGACCACGGTGGCGGTCTGGGCCCCCGGGGCGGTCGGGCGCGGATTGAAGCGCAGGCCGGTGTCGTCGGCCAGCACCGGCCGCCAGGGCACGTCGCGACGGATGGCGTCGAAGCGGTTGGCATAGCCGGTCTTCTTGGCCTGGGCGAGCAGCTCGGTATCGGTGTGTTCGCCGTGGGCAGCCGGTATCCGGCCCAGCCGGGCCTCGACGCGCTTGGCCAGGTCGTTGGGCAGGTTGTTGATGCCGACATGGCTGACGTCGAGCACCAGGAACTGGCGTTTGCGTTCGTCGTCCTCGCCGGTGGCGCTCGACAGGGCATCGAGATTGGATTCGGTCAGGGTGAACACATGCCCACAGGCGAGCGTGCGTACGCTGGACTCGCCGTGCCAGGTCTTGGTGCGGGCTTCGGCGGCTTCCAGGGCCAGGCGGGTATAGCGCTCGGCTTCGCCGTCGCTGGCCCAGGCATATGGGCCGGCATAGTCGTAGGCTTCGAGCATGGGGGCGTCGTCGGCGCCGTAGCGGGCCTGGGTGGCCAGCCCGGCGCTGGCATTGGCCTTGCGCTTGTAGTCGAAGCTGGTGGCGGACAGCCGCGCATAGGGCAGCGTCCGGGTGGCGCCGAACTGCTGGATGGCGTCCTGGGGTTCCTGGCTGGCGGCGCGATGAAAACGAATGCCCGCGTCGCCGAGTCCGCTGGCGGAGGTTGCATCTTCGGGGCGATGGGCAGACTGGGCGAACAGCACGAGGCTGTGGCCGGCGGGCGCTTCGTCGTCGGTGACGAAATGAAAGCCCAGCCCTTCTTCAGCGAGCAGTCGAGCGATAAAGTCGTAATCGGATTCGCGATACTGGACGCAATAGCTGCGGGCCCGGGTGTCGGCCAGGAATTCGCTGACATCGTCGGCGAGCTGCCAGTGGGCGATCGCGGCGTAGTCGGCAAACACCTGTTCGACGATCTCGATGACGCTCTTGTCCTGGAACACGCGGTTGTGGCGGCCGATGGTGAGATACCACAGCCAGGGCACGGTGGTCAGTCGGTAGCGGGCAAGCCCGCCGTCGCAGGACAACAGCTCGGCGTCGCGTACAAGCCCGGTGCGCGCACAGTCACTGCCGTCGGCGAGCGTGGTGATCAGGGTCAGCGGTTCGCCAAGGAAATCGGTGAGCGAAAGCTGGGCATCGGGCGAGAGCACCACGATCCGGGTGGGATGCACCGAAGACAGCGCTTCCTGTCCCTGCCAGCGTTCGACCATGAGCGCCGACAGGCCGGCGTTGCCGGCGAGACGGTACAGCCGGCTCTCGGCCGTGAACAGGGCTGTGAGCTCGGAGGCCAGGGCGTCTCGGGCGGCGAAAGACATGGCGCTTATTCGAAAAAGATGGCGTTTACAAGCTTCTCGTAACTGGATGACAATTTCCAGTCGTGGGCGATCTGATTGGATCGCATCCACCCGGCCGAGTTTGCCACAGCCGGTTCCCGCTATAAAAAAGCCGCTCCGTTAAGGGAGCGGCTTTGGTGGCTCAGGTGGGCGAAAACCCTATTTCCTGCGCTGCAGGAATTTGTTCATGATGCCGCGCACTTCGTCCGAGAACAGGCGCTCGCTGAAGTGGGTGATTTCGCGCTCGATCTGGCCGCCCAGGTCGTCGCTGCCCATGCCCTGGCGCAGCAGTTGTTTGCTCAGGCGCACGGCCTCTGGCGGTTTGGCGGCGAGCTTTTCGGCAATCGCCGTGGCGCGATCGGCGAGTTCGGCATCGGGCACGCGATAGGCAATCAGGCCCATGCGCAGGGCTTCTTCAGAGTCGACGGTATCGCCGGCCAGCAGCAGACGGGCCGCGTTCTGGCGTCCGACCAGCGCCGGCAGCAGCAGGCTGGAGCCGGCTTCCGGGACCAGGGCGAGATCGATGAAGGCGGTATAGAAACGCGCGCTTTCGTTGGCGATGACGAGGTCGGCATGCAGCAGCATGGTGGTGCCGATACCGGTGGCCTGGCCCTGGACGGCGATAAGGATCGGCTTGTCCAGCGCAATCAGCGCCTTGATGAACTTCATCGCCGGCCCGCCGCCGCTTTCGGCACGGCTTTCGGGCGTGGCGTTGGCGAAATCGCCGATATCGTTGCCGGCACAGAACATGTCGCCGGCGCTATCGATGAGCAACGTGCGTACCTCGTCGTTGCTGCGGGCGTGATCGACCACGCGCTGCATGTCGGCATACATCGCGCCGGTGAGAGCGTTGCGCTTGTCGGCGCGGTCGATCGTCATGCGCAGCACGCCGTCGGTGAGGGCGACGCGGATATGACCGCTGTCGAGTTCCGGTTGGGCCATGGGGCAATCCCTTCGTGATTAGAAAATGATGAGCGACAGCGACTGGGCGATACAGGCCGGCTTGTCGCTGCCTTCGATTTCGATGGTGACCGTGTTGTGCAGCATATAGCGGTTGTCGCCGCGCGGCTCAACGGCTTCGAGCTTCTGGCGGGCGCGCACTTTCGAGTCGACCGGCACGGGGGCGATGAAACGGACCTTGTCCAGGCCGTAGTTGACCGTGGTGGTCACGCCTTCGATACGCCGGATCTGGCTGGTCAGCTGCGGCAGCAGCGACAGGGTGAGAAAGCCGTGCGCGATCGGCGCGCCGAACGGCGATTCGCGCTTGGCGCGCTCGACGTCGACATGAATCCACTGATGATCTTCGGTGGCATCGGCAAACTGGTTGATACGGGCTTGGTCGATCAGCAGCCAGTCGCTGACGCCGATTTCCTCGCCGACCAGCGCCTGTAATGCGTCTATGTTTTCTATGATCTGCACGATATTCTCCTCTCGCGGCAGATGCCGCGCGCAATAAAAAACCGGTACCCACGACGCCCGCAAATGAGCGCCGTGGATACCGGTCGACAAACCATGCTGGACGCTTGGGTCAGCTGACGGCGTTGTCGAGTTCCGGGATGATTTCGAACAGATCGCCGACGAGGCCGATATCGGCCACTTCGAAGATCGGGGCTTCTTCATCCTTGTTGATGGCCACGATCGTGCCCGCGTCCTTGATGCCGGCCAGATGCTGGATGGCACCCGAGATGCCGAAGCACATATACAGCTCGGGCGAGATGATCTTGCCGGTCTGGCCGACCTGCATGTCGTTGGGCACGAAGCCCGCATCGACGGCGGCACGCGAAGCACCCACGGCGGCGCCGATCTTGTCGGCGAAGTCGTAGATGATCTTGAAGTTCTCTTCGCTGCCGACGCCGCGACCGCCGGAGATGACCTTGGGCGCGGTCTGCAGATCGGGACGATCGCTCTTGGCCTGTTCGAGGTTCACGAAGCGGGTATGCGACGGAATCTCGGCGTCCAGGCTCAGGGTTTCGATCTCGGCATTGCCGCCCTCGGCCGCGGCCGGGTAGGAGGCACAGCGTACCGAGGCCACCAGCACCTGATCTTCCGGTGCCTTCACCGTGATGATCGCGTTGCCGGCATAGATCGGGCGATCGAACTCATGCGCGGAATGCACGGCCATGATGTCGGTGATCATGGCCACACCCAGCTTGGCAGCCACGCGCGGCATCAGGTCCTTGCCGAAGGTGGTGTTCGGGCCCAGCACGTGGCTGTATTCACCGCTTTGTGCGGCGGCGGCGATCTGCGGGGCCAGGGCGGCGGCGGTCGGATGCTTGTTGGCATCGTTATCGGCCTGCAGCACCTTGGTCACGCCTTCGATGTTGGCCGCGGAGGCGGCGATATTGGCGCCGTCGTCGCAGAGCACGAGCACGTCGATCGCGGTGGGGCTCATCTGCTGGGCGCAGGTGACCGCGCGCGCGGTGGACTGGTTGAGTTCGCCGTTGAGGTAGTCGGCGATGATCAGAATCTTGTTGCTCATAGCAGGCCCTTTTCCTTGAGTTTGCTGACCAGTTCGTCGACCGATTCAACCTTGATGCCGCCGCCACGCTCCGGCGGGGCCACGGTCTTGACGGTTTCGAGCATCGCGGCGCGTTCCACGCCGAGGTCGTCGAGGCTGGTGTCTTCGATCGGTTTCTTCTTTGCCTTCATGATGTCCGGCAGCTTGAGATAGCGCGGCTCGTTCAGGCGCAGATCGGCGGTGATCACGCCGGGCAGGTCGATATCCAGCGTTTCCAGGCCGGCATCGATCTCGCGGGTAACCTTGGCGGTTTCGCCGTCGAGTTCGATTTCGGAGGCGAACGTCGCCTGCGGCCATTCCAGCAGGGCGGCGGTCATCTGGCCGGTCTGGTTGGAATCGTCGTCGATGGCCTGTTTGCCCATGAGAAAGACCTTGGGCTCTTCCTTCTTGGCCAGCGCTTCGAACACGCGCGCGGCGGTGAGCGGCTGTACCGGCTCGTCGGTCTTGACGTGGATCGCGCGGTCGCAGCCGAAGGCCAGCGCGCTGCGCAGCTGTTCCTTGGCGGCTTCCGGGCCGATGGTCACGGCCACGACTTCATCCGCGCTGCCGGCTTCCTTCCAGCGCATGGCCTGTTCGACGGCGATTTCGTCGAACGGGTTCATGCTGTGCTTGACGCCGTTCTCGACGACGCCGGAGCCGTCCGGCTTGATCTGGATGCGCACGTTGTAGTCGATCGCGCGCTTGACGCTCACCAGTACTTTCATGTGTCGGTTCTCTTGTCGCTATGTCTCTAAAAACAATCGGTCGCCACGGCATCGTTCGACGAACAAACCGTAGCGCCCGTGCCTACATCGCCGAATATTTCGGCCCGCCGCCGCCTTCCGGCGGCACCCAGGTGATGTTCTGGGACGGATCCTTGATATCGCAGGTCTTGCAGTGTACGCAGTTGGCGAAGTTGATCTGGAAGCGCGGCTTGCCGTCGTCGCCGTTGACCACTTCGTATACGCCCGCCGGGCAGTAGCGCTGGGCCGGTTCTGCGTACTTGGGCAGATTGTGCTCGATCGGGATCGACGGGTCGGTCAGCTTGAGGTGACAGGGCTGGTCTTCCTCGTGGCCGGTGTTCGACAGATGCACCGACGACAGGATATCGAACGATAGCTTGCCGTCGGGTTTGGGATACTCGATCTCGGTGCACTGGTCGGCCGGCTTGGTGGCCGCATAGTCGGGCGTGGTGTCGTGGAAGTTCCACGGCGCCTTGCCCTTGAACCAGTTCTGCTCGATATAGTTGAGCGCGCCGCCCTTGAAAGTACCGAACTTGTGCAGCGAGGCGCCGAAGTTGCGGCTGGCATAGAGCTCTTCGTAAACCCAGCTGGCCTTGAAGGCGTCGGTGTAGCCGGTGAGCTCATCATGGCCTTCGCCGCCGCCCGTCAGTGCCTCGGCCGCGGCTTCGGCGGCGAGCATGCCGGACTTCATGGCCGTATGGTTGCCCTTGATCTTGGCAAAGTTCAGCGTGCCGGCATCGCAGCCGAGCAGCACCGCGCCGGGCACGGTCATCTTCGGCAGCGAATTGAGTCCGCCCTTGGTGATGGCGCGCGAGCCGTAGGATACGCGCTTGCCGCCTTCCAGATACTGGGCGATCTTCGGGTGGTGCTTGAAGCGCTGGAATTCCTTGAACGGCGACAGATAGGGGTTTTCGTAGTTCAGATCCACGATCAGGCCGACGGCCACGCGGTTGTCTTCCAGGTGATACAGGAAGGAGCCGCCGCTGCCGGACAGATGGATCGGCCAGCCGGCACCGTGAATCACCAGGCCTGGCTCGTGCTTCTCCGGGTCGATTTCCCAGATTTCCTTGAGGCCGATGCCGTAGTGCTGCGGGTCGACGTCCTTGTCGAGCTCGAATTCGCGAATCAGCTGCTTGCCGATATGGCCACGGCAGCCCTCGCTGAAGAAGGTGTACTTGGCGCGCAGCTCCATGCCAGGGACATGGCTGTCCTTGGGTTCGCCGTTCTTGCCGACGCCCATTTCGCCGGTAACGATGCCCTTGACCACGCCGTCTTCGATGATAGGCGTCTGCGCGGCGAAGCCGGGGTAGATTTCCACGCCCAGAGCTTCGGCCTGTTCGCCCAGCCAGCGGCCGAGCTGGCCCAGCGAGATGACATAGTTGCCTTCGTTGTGCATCGGTGCCGGCACGAAGGCGTTGGGCATCTTCGTGGCCTTGCTTTCACTGGTGAAGAAATAGATTTCGTCACGCGTGACCGGCACGTTCAACGGCGCGCCTTTTTCCTTCCAGTCGGGGAAGAGTTCGTCGAGCGCGCGCGGCTCGAAGACCGCGCCAGACAGCAGATGGGCCCCGACCTCGGAGCCTTTTTCGACGATACAGACTTCCAGTTCCGGACTTTTCTGCTTGAGACGGCAGGCGGCCGACAGGCCCGCGGGGCCCGCGCCCACGATGAGTACGTCGTACTCCATGACGTCGCGTTCTGTTTCTTCACTCATATCGTTATTGCTCTCGGCTGGCTCGCCGCACCACTAGTGAGCGCGTACGCCGTCGGTGGAAACGGCAACTCGCACTCGGCGACGAGCGAAGGGCGCCATGATGGCACCGATGTTTACGCATCGCCATCCCGTATGGAGCCACCGCGGTGGCGCCAACTGCAGGCGATGCGACATGACGGGAAACACGATCAGACCTTCATGCCCGGCATGTTCAGCGAGGCGGTATTGCCGCCGTCGACCGGCAGGGCCTGGCCGGTAATGAAGCTGGCGTCGTCGCTGGCAAGAAACGTGATCGCCGCGGCCAGCTCTTCCGGCCGGCCATAGCGACGCAGTTCGCAGCGCGCGCCGAGTTTGTGGGCCTTGTCGTTGGCCTCTGCATAGTCGAATACCGACTTGGTCATGCCGGTCTTGACCAGCCCCGGGCAGACCGCGTTCACACGGACGTTGTACTGGCCCAGGTCGCAGGCGCTGGTCTGGGTGAGGTTGATCACGGCGGCTTTCGAGGCGCTGTAGGCATTGCCGCCTGCGCCCGAGCGCACCCCTGCCACCGAAGCGGTGTTCACGATCGCGCCTGCGCCGGCATCACGCATGTGACGTCCGACCGCGCGGGTAAAATGCATGGTTCCGAATAGATTCACGTCGACCACGTCGCGCCAGGTGTCCAGATCGTTATCGGTCACCGGGGCATAGTCGCCGCCGGCGATGCCGGCATTGTTGCAAAGGACGTGGATGGCGCCGTGCTCGGCCGCAATCCGATCCGCCAGCGCGGTGACCGCAGCTTCGTCGCGAACATCCAGCGCAGCGATTTCGTGACCGCTACCGGCAAGCTCGCTCATGACCGCCTGCAGGGCGGTTTCTTCGCGGTCCACAAGCACCACGCGGGCGCCCTCCTGGGCAAAGCGAATAGCGCTGGCGCGGCCGATGCCGCTGGCCGCACCGGTGACGATCACCGTGCGGTTGTCGAATCGTTTAATCGCGGCCGTTGTCATTTTTATCTCCTTTGATCGCGCGTGGAATTCTACACAAGGCCCGGGGGGCGTCAATGTTGATGAAACTGTGTTTCAGCAAATTGCGAACGATCGTTCAAGCAGTTGCGGGCATTGGGTTGTCGGGCAAATAGCGGTATGCAGCACATACTGTTGGCGTTGCCGATCAGAGGGTGCTAGTTTCAATTCCACGATGTGCGAGGCATCGATAACAAGTGGCAAAAGCCACGCTAAAACAAACCGGAGGAGACGCAATGAAGCACTACAAGGGGCTCGTGCGACGGGCCGTGGCGGCAGTAGGGGTTGCAGCGGCGCTGGCTGTGCCAACGCTTGGCAGCGCAGCTGACGACACCATCAAGATCGGCTATATCGATCCGCTCTCGGGTCCGTTCGCCAACGTCGGCGATGCCGGCCTAAAGCACTTCAAGTATCTGGCCGAGCGCATCAACGCCGACGGCGGCATCCTCGGCAAGGATGTCGAGATCATCGGCTACGACAACAAGTCGAGCGCGCAGGAATCGCTGCAGATTCTGCGCGAAGCCGCGGACGAAGGCGTGCACTACATCACCCAGGGCAACGGCTCGCACGTGGGCGGGGCCCTGGTGGACGGCGTGGAAAAGCATAACCGCCGCAACCCGGACAACCGCATGGTCTTTTTGAACTATGCGGCCGTGGACCCGGCCCTGACCGGCGAGAAATGCTCGTTCTGGCATTTTCGTTTCGATGCCAACAGCGCCATGAAGCTGCAGGCGATCACCGACTACATGGCCGAGCAGGACGACATCAAGAAAGTCTTCCTGATCAACATGGACTATTCGCATGGCCAGGCGATCTCGCGTATCGCCAAGGAAATGCTCAAGGAGAAGCGTCCGGATATCGAAATCGTCGGCGATGTGCTGCATCCGGTCGGCAAGGTGAAGGACTTTTCGCCGTATATTTCCCAGATTCAGTCCTCGGGCGCGGATACGGTAATCAGCGGCAACTGGGGTAACGATCTGTCGCTGCTGGTCAAGGCCGGTGCACAGGCAGGTCTGGATGTGGACTGGTTCACCTACTATGCCGGCGGTCTGGGCACGCCCACGGCCCTGGGCAAGGCGGGTGCCGAGCACGTGAAGATGCTCACCGAATGGCAGGAGAATCTGGTCGAGGATTACGAAGCGCCGGAACTGCGTGAAATTCTCGAGGAATTCGAGCAGCGCTACGACGGTATCGAGTTCTACTACCTGCGTATCAAGACGCAGATGGACATGCTGCAAAAAGCCATGGAAAAGGCCGGCAGTACCGAGCCGCTGGCCGTGGCCCGGGCGCTGGAAGGCATGACCATGGAAACGCCGTTCGGCACGGTGACCATGCGCGAACAGGACCATCAGCTGCTCCAGCCGCTGTTCATCTCGACCTTCTCCGAAGACTATCCCAAGTACGACTCGGAAGGCACCGGCCTGGGCTGGGTCATGGACGCCAAGCTCGATGCGGCCAGCACCGCGGTCGACAGCGTCTGCGAAATGAAGCGTCCCTCGAGCTGATCGACTGCGATCACGCTTGATCGCCGGCCGGTGCGTTTGCAGCCGGCCGGCATGACGGTGGCGGGGCCCCGGCGCAAGCGCCGGGTGCCTCGTGCGCCCGACGCTCTCCCATTTCGCCGTCGCGGGGTCCCCGGTGATGCTCGAATCCATTGTTTTTTCGGTCTTGAACGGCCTGCTCTACGGCATGTTGCTGTTCATGCTGGCCAGCGGCCTGACGCTGATCTTCGGCATGATGGGCGTGCTCAATTTCGCCCATGCCAGCTTTTACATGCTCGGCGCCTACTGCGCCTATACGATCAGCTCGTATACCAATTTCTGGGTGGCGCTGATTCTCGCGCCCCTGTTCGTGGGGTTTCTCGGCGCGCTTACCGAGCGCTTCGGCCTGCGCAACGTGCACAAGCATGGGCATGTGGCTGAACTGCTGCTGACCTTTGGCCTGGTCTACGTCATCGATGAGCTGGTGGTGCTGATCTGGGGCCAGATCCCGGTCAACTACGCCATTCCGCCGTCGCTCGATTTCACCCTGTTCACGCTGTTCGGTACCAGCTTCCCGGCTTATCGCGCGTTCATCCTGTTCGTTGCCATTGCCATGTTCGGGGCCATTTATCTGCTGCTGGTGCGTACGCGTGTGGGCATGATCATTCGTGCAGCGCTATCGCATCCCGAAATGGTGGGCGCGCTCGGCCACGACGTGCCGCGTATCTTTACGCTGGTATTCGCCTTCGGTACCGGCCTGGCGGGGCTGGCCGGGGTGATGGCCGGCAACTACTACATCACCGAACCGGGCATGGCGTTTTCCATGGGGCCGATCGTGTTCGTGGTGGTCGTATTCGGAGGTCTGGGATCGCTCGGCGGCGCGCTTGCGGCCTCGCTGATCATCGGCCTGGTGACGACCTTTGCCGTAAGCCTGAACTATTCCATTGCCGATCTGCTGGCTGCGGTCGGGCTGGGGCTTGACGGTGCAAACATCGCCGGTGGGCTGGCCCATATCGATCTGTCGCGTATCGGCCAGATGCTGCCCTATCTGATGATGGTGCTGATTCTGATCTTTCGCCCGCGTGGGCTGATGGGGGCGCGCGAGTCATGAGTCATTCCCAATCTTCGCGCACGGCGCTTTTATGGCATATCGGCGTCTGGGCGCTGTTTGCGCTGGTGATCGTCGTGCTGCCCTATATCTTCACCTCGAGCAGCTCGATTTCGATGATGAGCCAGATGGGTGTCTTCATCATCTTCGCGCTGTCCTACAACATGCTCCTGGGCCAGGCGGGCATGCTCTCCTTCGGGCATGCGGTGTATTTCGGTCTGGGCGGGTTCTTCACCCTGCACGCGATTCGTGCCGTCAATGATGAGGTCTGGCAGTTTCCGCTGGAGCTGATGCCGCTGGTTGGCGGCGTTGGCGGGCTGGCCTTCGGCATCATCTTTGGCTCGATCTCGACCCGCCGGGCCGGCGTGACGTTCGCCATGATCACGCTGGGCATCGGCTCCATGGTCGAGTCCAGCGCCAACATGTTCACCGACTTCTTCGGCGGTGAAAGCGGCATCTCCGGCAATCGCGTGACCGACGTCACCCTGTTCGGCTTCAGCTACGGGCCGTCGATCGAGGTCTATTACCTGATCGGGGCATGGACGGTGATGGCTGCGGTGGCGATGTATCTGCTCACCAAGACGCCGCTCGGGCGTATTTCCAACGCGGTACGCGACAACCCCGAGCGTGCCCAGTTCGTGGGTTACAACACCACCATCGCTCGCTTCATCCAGTTCTCGCTGTCGGGCTTCTTTGCCGGTATCGCGGGCGGTCTGTTCGCGATCATGTTCGAGATCATGACCGCGCCCAACGTGGGGCTGGTGCAGTCGGGGGCTGTGCTGCTGATGACGTTCATCGGCGGGGTGGGGCTGTTCTTCGGGCCGATCATCGGCGCGGTGCTGGTGACCTATATGCATACCGCGCTGAGTGGTTTCTCGGAAGGCTGGATCCTTTATTTCGGCCTCATGTTCGTGTTCATGGTGATGTATGCGCCGGGCGGGATTGCCGGCGTGATCTATGCCCATGCCGCGCCCTGGCGTGCCGGCCTGCTCTGGCGGCTCTTGCCGTCCTATCTGCTGGTCCTGTTGCCGGCACTGCTGGCGATCGCCGGTCTGGTGGCGGTGGTCGAGATGGGCTATCAGCTGTCGCTCGCCTACGATCCGTCCAGCCCGATCGATCTGTTCTATATGCAGATCAACGCCACGAGTCTGTGGTCGTGGCTGGTGGCACTGCTGGGCCTGGCGGTGGGCATCGCCGGCGTGCTCGCGACGGCCCGCGTGGTGCGTGCCCGCTGGGCCGGGGTGAACCGATCGATGCAGGCCACGGGAGCGAAAACATGAGCGATGCACTCAAACTGGCGAACGTGCACAAGCGTTTTGGCGAAACGCCGATCATTCGCGGCGTGGATCTGGCCGTGGCCCCGGGGGAGCGGCATGCCATCATCGGACCGAACGGGGCCGGCAAGTCCACCTTGTTCAACCTGATCAGCGGTCGCTATACACCAAGCGAAGGCGAGATCGCGCTGCACGGCAAGCGCATCAGCGGGTTGGCGCCGCATCAGATCAATCGGCGCGGGCTCAGCCGCAGTTTTCAGATTACCAACCTGTTCCAGAACATGACCGTGTTCGAAAACCTGCGCTGCTCGCTGCTGTGGGCCCAGGGCTACAAGTACTCGTTCTGGCATCTGGTCGGCCGCCAGACTGCACTCAACGAGGCCGCCGAACAATGGCTGGAACGGCTGGGTCTGTCGGCGCGCCGCGATGTGCCGGCCTCGCTGCTGACCTATGCCGAGCAACGCACCCTGGAAATCGGGACCACCATTGCCGGCGGCGCGGACGTGATTCTGCTGGACGAACCCACGGCGGGCATGGGCCTGGCCGAGCGCGACCATACGATGGCGATGATCAGCGAAGTCACCCAGGACAAGACGCTGCTCATGGTCGAGCACGATATGGGTGTGGTATTCGAACTGGCTGATCGCATCAGCGTGCTCGTTTACGGGCAGATTATCGCCAGCGATACGCCGGAAGCCATCCGCGCCAACGCGGCGGTTCAGGAAGCCTATCTGGGCGAGGCGCATTAGTGATGAGTGCGAATATGCTGGAAGTTAAGGATTTGCATGCCTATTACGGCAAGAGCCACGTCCTCCAGGGTGTGGATTTCAAGGTGGGTCGCGGCGAGATCGTGAGCCTGCTCGGGCGTAACGGCGTGGGCCGTTCGACCACCTGCAAGGCGATCATGGGCCTGGTCGCGCCGCACGGCACGATCGAGTTCGATGGCGAATCGGTAGCCGGGCTCAAGTCGCACCAGGTGGCGCGCCGCGGTATCGGCTACGTGCCGGAAGATCGGCTGATCTTTTCCGGGCTCACCACCAGGGAAAACCTCGAAATGGGGGCCAAGAAGGTGGGCGCGAAAACCGGCTGGTCGCTACAGGATGCCTACGAACTGTTCCCGCGCCTGTCCGAGCGCGCCGATGTGAAGGCGGATCTGCTCTCTGGCGGCGAGCAACAGATGCTGACCATGTGTCGCACGCTGATGGGCGACCCCAAGCTGATCATGATCGACGAGCCCACCGAGGGGCTGGCACCGCAGATTGTCTCCCAGGTGGGCGACTTTCTGCTCGCGATCGCCGACAAGGGCATTTCCGTGCTACTGGTCGAACAGCGTTTGAGTATCGCCATGCGGGTGTCGCATCGGGTCTATGTGATGGGCCACGGCCGGATCGTGTTCGAAGGCACGCCGGCCGACCTGGAGGCCGACGACAGCGTGCGGCGAGAGTGGCTGGAGGTTTGATCGCCGGGCGTAACGGGTATCGTCTTGCGCTGTGCGTGCGCCCGTGACTGCATGCCCGCTGGCCCAGCCAATCGACTTTGGTGCGCGCCGATTGCGCGGTATCGGCCCGACAGGCGCGGTGGCGAGCGATGCGGTGGTCGGGATTGTGCTGCTTTCGTCCTAAGCCTGAAGATCGGTACGAACAGCCATCGGACGAACGTTCGATCGTCAAGGCCACACGCGTAAAGCGTTTGCGGTTTTTATCGCCACTTTCATACGTTTGGGCGTATTCGATTGCTGTATCAGTCAAGTGAAACGGGGTTTCACTAAGCTGTTGACGGGGCTGTGCGGGCGTGGCAGCTTTGAGCCGTAGAAAAGAAAAATGCCGCCGGGGCACGCGACCCAGATCGCAAACATAAAAACGCTACCGGACATTCGGCAAATACAACCGGAGGAGATCACCGCATGAGCGATCGTCGGATCGATACGCGGTTGCCGATACGCCTGTGTCGGTCAGCAATGCATGGCCCAGCCCAGCCGAGCTTCGTGCCGGGGCAAGGCTGCGCTGTATACCCTCCCTTTGTTGTTGCCGGTTTGGTCGGGCCGTCGTGCGTAGCGCCGGTTTGATTCTGTTGTTCGTGCCCGGCGTGTTCGCCGTGTACGGCTTTTGCCCTTCGTTCGCTCAATAGGGAGAGACCGTCTTGGATTTGTTCCTTCAGCAGGTTCTAAACGGCCTGACGCTCGGCAGCATCTACGGGCTCGTCGCCCTGGGGCTGACGCTGGTTTACGGCATCCTGCACGTGCCCAACTTCGCCCACGGCGCGCTGTACATGGTTGGCGCCTACGTCTGTTATTTCACCATGGCCGACCTGGGCCTGAACTACTGGGTCGCGATCGCCGCCGCCGCGGTGGTGGTGGCCGCCATGTCGGTGATCTGCGAACGGCTGGTGTTTCATCCGCTTCGCAACGCGCCGCCGATCCACGACAAGATCGCGGCGATCGGCATCCTGCTGTTTCTCGAGGCGGTGGTGCAGATGTACTGGGGTGCGGACTTCCGCCGTATTGCATCGCCCTATAACCAGATTCTGCAGATCGGCGGCCTGACGCTGCCTGCGCAGCGGTTGCTGATCATCGTCGGGGCGTTTTCGCTCATGGGGGCGCTGCATCTGTATCTGAAAAAGACCATGACCGGCGCGACCATCGTCGCCATGGCCCAGAACCGTGAAGGCGCGTTCCTGGTGGGTATCGATGCCAACCGCGTCGCGATGATGACCTTCGCCATCGCCGGCGCGCTGGCCGCGGTCGCCGCCGGGCTGTTCGCGCCGATCAACCTGGTTTATCCGGCCATGGGCCATCTGGTGCTGCTCAAGGCCTTCGTGATCATCATCCTGGGCGGCATGGGCAGTATTCCGGGCGCGATCATCGGCGGCCTGATCATCGGCTTTTCCGAAGCGCTCGGCGGCTTCTATCTGTCGAGCACCTACAAGGACGTCATCGCCTTCGTGCTTCTGGTCGTGATCCTGTCGATCAAGCCGACCGGTCTGTTCACCAAGGGGGTGCGCTAATGAACCGTGCAATCGATTTTCTGCTCGGCTCGACCATGCGCTGGCTGCTGCTGGCCCTGGCGGTCGTCTTCCCGCTGGTCACCGATAACGAGTACCACATCTATGTGATGGCGCTGGCCTTCATCTGGGCGATCGCCGTCTACGGCATGAACATCATCACCGGCTACTGCGGCCAGCTCAATCTGGCCCACGGCGGCTTCTTTGCGATTGGCGCCTATGTCGTGGCCATTCTGACCGTCGATCACGGCTGGCCGTTCTGGCCCGCTTTCGCCGCGGCCGGGCTGTTCGGCGCGGTGTTCGGGTTCGTGGTGGGTATCGTGTCGTTGCGGCTCAAGGAGCACTATTTCGCCATCTTCACCCTGTGTGTCGGCTACATCATCTATCTGATGATCGACAAGTGGGAAGCACTCACCCACGGCTCGCTGGGCATCATCAATATCGCCCCGCCGGAAGGTTTCGGCCTGGTCGATTTCACCCAGACGATCCCGTTCTACTATCTGGTGCTGGCCTTCCTGGCGCTGGCGATCTGGCTGACGCGCCGTATTTCCGAATCGCTGCTCGGGCGCACCTTTCGCGCTATTCGTATCAGTGACGATCTGGCCCAGTCGCTGGGCATCAACCTGATGCGCAACAAGATTCTGGCCTTCGTGATTTCCACCGTCTATGCCGCGGCGGCCGGTGGGCTGTATGCCGGCGTGGTGCGCTTCATCGGCCCGGAGGAAGCGAACTTCATCCATACCTTCGACATGATCGCCTACCTGCTGGTCGGCGGTATCGGCACGCTCATGGGGCCGCTGCTGGGCACGCTGCTGGTGACCTGGCTGACCCAGGCCGTGCAGTCGCTCGAAGAGTATCGAATGATCGTGTTCGGGCCGATGCTGGTGCTGCTGGTGATCTTCTTCCCGCGCGGCATCGTCGGCAGCTTCCTGGGCTGGCGCGGTCGGCGCATGGCGCGTCAGGCACCACGCAAGACGCGCGAATCCCGCGTGGATACGTCCGACCCGAACAGTGCCGACGCTACGGAGGCGCGCAACAATGCTTAATATCCGCAATCTCACCAAGCGCTTTGGCGGGCTGGCCGCGGTCAACGATGTAAGCGTCGAATTCGGCGCCAACCAGATCAATGCCATCATCGGCCCCAACGGCGCCGGCAAGACCACCTTCTTCAACCTCATCGCGGGCGCGATGCCGCCCACGGAAGGGGTGATCGAGTACAAGGGTCAGGATCTGGCCGGCAAGTCGCCGGACTCGATCGCACGATTGGGCGTGGCACGCACCTTCCAGACGACCATGCTGTTCGAAGAGTCGACCGTGCTCGACAACCTCATCATCGGCCATCGGCTGCGCACCGAATCGCGGCTATGGGACGTGATCGTCAATTCCAAACGCCTCAAGGCGGACGAGAAACGCTGCCGCGACAAGGCCGCCGAAACGCTGGAATTCGTAGGGCTGTCGCATATCGGTCATCGCTATATCGCCGATACCAGTCAGGAAGAGCGCAAACGTATCGCCTTCGCCCTGGCGCTGGCGACCGAACCGGAGCTGGTGCTGCTCGACGAGCCGGCCGGCGGCGTCAATCCTGAAGAAACCGACGGGCTGGTCGATCTCATTCACAAGATGGTCGATCACGGCATCACGGTCTGTCTGATCGAACACAAGATGGACATGATCATGCGTATCGCCGACAAGATCATCGTGCTCGATCACGGCGAGAAGATTTCCGAAGGCACGCCGGAACAGGTCAAGAACGATCCGGTCGTTATCGAAGCGTATCTGGGGAAAGAAGATGCTGAAGCTTGAGGGCGTCGACGCCAAGTACGACAGTTTCAAGGCCCTCGACGGGGTATCGCTGGAAATCGACGCCGGCGAGCTGGTCGTATTGCTGGGCGCCAACGGCGCCGGCAAGACGACGCTGTTCAACACCATCAGCGGGCTGATGAAGCCGGCGGCCGGCCGGATCACCATCGACGGCAAGGACGTCACCGGACGCAAGCCCTCGGCGCTGGTTCAGGCGGGTGTGGTGCAGTGTCCGGAAGGACGCAAGCTCTTTCCCGGCATGTCGGTACTCAAGAATCTGCGCCTGGGCGGCTATGTGCATCGCCGCGATCGTGCCGGCATGAACCGTACGCTCGAGCATATTCTGGCGATGTTCCCGATTCTTGAAGAAAAAAAGGACCAGCCCGCGGGTTCGCTTTCCGGCGGCCAGCAGCAGATGGTCGCGGTCGGGCGTGCGCTGATGGGGCGGCCCAAGCTGCTCATGCTCGACGAGCCGTCGCTGGGCCTTGCGCCGCTGGTGGTCAAGCAGGTCTTCGAGACGGTGAAGTCGATCAATGCCGAAGGCACGACCGTGCTGCTGGCCGAGCAGAACGCCTATGCCGCGCTCAAGATCGCCAACCGTGCGTATGTGATCGAGAACGGCAAGCTCGTCATGCAGGGCGACCGCGAAGAAATGCTCGGCAACGAGGCGGTGCGCAAGGCCTATATCGGCGCCTAGGAATTCCAAAATCTCGTGATTCCACGAGTGCTAGCAACCAACCCGAATAAAAGAGGGGAGATAGAGAATGACATTCAAAAAAACGGTTCGCCGGGTCGCCGTGGCGACAGCTCTGGCCATGGGCGTGGCCGGCGCGGCGCATGCGGCAGAGAAGGTCAATATCGGCTTCACCGGGCCGCTGTCGGGCGGCGCGGCACTCTACGGTGAAAACACCCTGGAAGGCCTGCGCATGGCCGCCAAGGAGATCAACGGCAACGGCGGCATCGACGTCGACGGCACCAACTACGAAATCAATATCGTCAGCCTCGACGACATGTATTCGCCGAGCCGTGCGGCGGTGAATGGCAAGCGGCTGGTCCAGCAGTCGAGCACGCCGGTGGTGTTCACGCCGCATTCCGGCGGTACGTTCGCGCTGCAGGCGTTCAACGAACGCGACGGTTTCCTGGTGATGTCCTACACCTCGATTCCGTCGGTCACGGAAAAGGGTAACGAGCTCACGGTCAAGATTCCGCCGAACTTCACCGACTACGTCAAACCCTTTACCAAGCTCACGATGGAGCGTTACGGCAAGAAGCTCGCCGTGGCCAACGCCACCCACGACTACGCCAAGTACTGGACCAAGGCGTTCGTGCCGGCTTGGGAAGCTGCCGGTGGTGAAGTCGTGGCCAGCAACCCGATGGACTACAACAAGTCCGCCGATTTCTATACGGGCGTAAGCAAGGTGCTGGCAGCCAACCCGGACGTGCTGTTCGTGGGCGGCGCATCGGAGCCGACCGGTCTGGTGGTGCGTCAGGCGCGCGAGCTGGGCTTCAAGGGCGGCTTCGTGATCATGGATCAGGCCAAGATCGATGAAGTGGCCAACGTGGCCGGCGGTCTGGAAGCGGTTGAAGGCGCGGTGGGTGTGACCCCGCTGGTGTATTCCGACAACCCCGGTGCGGCTGAATTCGTGAAGCTTTACAAGAAGAATCACGAAGGCGTTCCCACCTCGGAAACGGCGTACAACTATTTCGCCATGTTCCTGGTCGCCCGTGCCATGGAAAAGGCCGGCACCGTCGAGGATGCCAAGGCCATCCGTGCGGCGATCCCCGAGGCGCTGAAAGAAGTCGAAACCAACCACAACCCGTATGAGGTTCAGAGCATCACCGATAGCGGTAATCTGGCCGTGGATGTGGAGATCGCGGAAGTGGTCGACGGCAAGGTCGAACTGCGTCGCGTGTCCGATATCGATACCGAGTAAGTTTCAGACGACAAAACGCGCATGCAACAGGGGCACTTTGGTGCCCCTGTTTTATTTGTGTCGCAGCTTTTTGCAAACAACCGGCGCAACCCAGGAGTGTCTCTATGACCGTCAACCGCCAGATCATTCTTGCCCAACGCCCGCAGGGCATGCCCGACGAAACGCATCTGCAGATGCAGCAGGGCGAAATACCGCGACCGGGCCAGGGCGAAGTGCTCGTCAAGACGATATACATGTCGCTCGACCCGTATATGCGCGGTCGCATGAGCGCGGCCAAGTCCTATGCGGCGAGCGTGGCCGAAGGCGCGGTCATGGAAGGTGCGACCATCGGCGAGGTGGTCGAATCCAACGACGATAGCGTCGCCGTCGGCGACTACGTGCTCGCGCATGGTGGCTGGCAGGAATATGCCGTGCAGGCGGCCAAGACCGTGCGCAAGCTCGACCCTGCACAGGCGCCGATTAGCACGGCGGTGGGGGTGCTCGGTATGCCGGGCTTTACCGCCTATGTCGGGCTCGACGAGATAGGCCAGCCCCAGCCAGGCGAAACGGTGGTGGTATCGGCCGCCGCCGGCGCGGTGGGCCAGGTCGTCGGCCAGATTGCCAAGATCAAGGGCTGTCGCGTGGTGGGCGTTGCGGGCGCGGCCGACAAATGCGCGCACGTCGTCGACCACTATGGTTTCGATGCCTGCGTGAATTACAAAGAGGACGACTTCGAGGCGCAGCTCGCCGCTGCCTGTCCGGATGGTATCGACGTCTATTTCGAGAACGTGGGCGGCAAGGTGTTCGACGCCGTGCGGGGCCTGCTCAACGACTTTGCACGTATGCCGGTCTGCGGTCGTATTGCCCATTACAACGACAGCGAGGCGCCGGACGGCCCCGATCGTCTGATCGCGTTCATGGGTCAGGTGCTGGTCAAGCGCCTGCGCGTGCAAGGCTTCATCCAGTTCGACTATCGCCATCGCTACGGTGATTTCCAGCGCGATATGAGTGCCTGGGTGCGTAGCGGCGAGGTCAAGTATCAGGAAGACATCGTCGCCGGGCTCGAGAACGCGGTCGACGCCTTCCAGGGACTTTTGCAGGGGCGCAATCGCGGCAAACTGCTGGTACAGGTCGCAGCCGACCCCACGCGTTGATGCAGGACGCGCCGACACCAAGAACCTATGCCGTACTCGGCGAGCGCTTCGGCGCGCGCTACAAGTGGTATGTCTCGGCCACGGTCATGCTCGGCACGTTTTCGGTGGTGCTCGCGGCCACCATCATCAACGTCGCCGTGCCGGCGATCATGACCCGCTTCAACGTCGCCCAGGATCAGGTCCACTGGCTGGCGACCGGGTTTCTCGCTGCGATGACCGTGGGCATGCTGCTCAACGCCTGGGCCGCGGCGCGTTTCGGTTCGCGCGGCGCGTTCGTGCTCGCCATGGGCGGGTTCATCATCGCTTCCGTGGTTGGGGGCGTGAGCGGCGATTTCCCCACCCTGGTCGCAGCCCGTGTCGGTCAGGGGCTGACCGCGGGCATGATCCAGCCCCATGCGCTGGTGGCCATCTTTCAGGTCTTTCCCGTGCATCGGCGCGGTCAGGCCATGGGCATTTACGGCATGGGGGTGATCCTCGGCCCGGCGATCGCGCCGGCGCTGGGCGGTGTGCTGGTCGACGGGTTTTCCTGGCGGGCGACCTTTATCGTGGTCCTGCCGGCCTGTGCGCTGGCGGCCGCGCTGGCTTGGCGTTTTCTGCCGGGTCGGGGCACGCGCCGGGCCTCGCTCGACTGGGTGGGCATGGCCTTGTTGAGCATTTCGCTGGTGGCGCTGCTGTGGTCGATCGCCTCGTTGCATCGGCGCGGCGTGTTCGATCCGCTGGTGGATCTGGCCCTGATCGGCGGCCTGTTGCTCGCCGTCGTCTTCGTGGCCTGGGAGCGGCGCGTGCGCGAACCGCTGCTTGAACTGGGCGTGCTGGCCAGGCCCGGCTTTGCCAGCGGTTTCGTGCTGTCGATGGTCATGGGGGCGGGGCTTTTCGCCAGTACCTATCTCGCGCCGCTTTATTTTCAGCAGTCGGCGGGGATGAGCGCCTCGGCCTCCGGTTTGATGCTGGTGCCGGCCGGGCTGGCCATGGCGTTCGTTTTTCCCGTAGCGGGTCATTTGACCGACCGGGTGCCGATTGGCCGGATCGTGTCTTGGGGGCTGCTTTTCTTCGTTGCCAGCATGGTGCTGCTGGCGGCGGCCGAAATTCCTACCACGGCCGCATGGCTGGTGATCTGGGCCGTATTCGGCCGACTCGGCGTGGGTCTGATGATGCCGCCGATCACCACCGCGAGCCTGGGGCTGTTGCCCGAAGAACAACTCGATCGGGGCTCCGGCATCATCAATTTCGGGCGCCAGATCGGCGGTGCCCTTGGGGTGAACCTGTCGGCGGTGCTTGCGCAGTATGCGAGTGATTTCTACCGGCTGCGCCATCCGGCCGAGCCTGCCCAGCGGGTCTTCGAAGCCGGCTTCGATTATGCGTTCGTGGCGCTGGCGCTATTGTTCGTCATTGCGTTCTGGCCCTTGCATCGGCTTTCTCGCGCCATGTCGCGCGCTAGCGATTGAACCGGCAGGTGAAGGTGACAATCGATAAACGTTGCCGACGAAATCAAAAAAGATTAATTTCACGATTCTGTGCCAGCGATAGGCAATATTTGTCGAACGTTCGTTCGTTTCCAAAATGACCATCCAGGATATCGGGGGGCGCCACCTCGGCGGACCCGGCGCAGGACAGCGTCATGACGCTGTTGCCATGCGACTTTTTCGGTATGGCGATTGCTTACGGTTATGACTATCTTGTGTTCCAGTCAGGGGGCGGGTGTTCTCTAAAAGCGGCTCTATCGTTCGATCGAGCCCGCATTTTATTTGGCGCCGGCGCGGTGCGACGGCGCGACCAGACAAATACAAAACGGACATAGCTGCGTTGCATAGCCGACGCGGCGCTAGACATTTGTGGCTTGGGAATTGAGATCATGCGAAAGACGATGGCGCCGGACAGCCCGGACACCAAGGGTCATAACTATGTCACCGCGCTTGCGCGGGGGCTGGAGCTGCTGCGCTGCTTCGGCGATGCGGCCGAATATCTGGGCAATGCCGAGTTGGCCAAACGAACCGACATTCCCCGGCCGACCGTGTCGCGACTGACGGCCACGCTCACGCAGCTGGGTTATCTGCTCTACATGCCGCATCTGGAAAAGTACCGGCTCGGGCCGCGCGTGCTCGACCTGGGCTATCGCTATCTGGCCAGCGAGGGGGTGGGCAATATCGCCCAGCCGTTCATGCAGGAGCTCGCCGATGCCACCGACTGCATGGTCGCACTCGGTGTGCCCGAAGGCGCCCACCTGACCTATACCCATGCCTGCCAGGGCAAGGGGCCGCTGATCCTGCGCCTGCAGGTGGGTTCGCGCGTGCCGATGGGGTTGTCGTCGATGGGACTGGCGTTTCTCGCCGCCCACGAGCCGGCCGCTCGAGAGCCCTATTACGAGCGCATTCGTGCTGAAAGCGCCATGCCGTGGTCCGACATCGAGCCGTTGCTTGAACGCGCCTACGAAGACTATGCCAATTACGGTTTCTGTATGACCGACCGGACCTGGAGCCGCGACATCAGTGGGGTGGGGGTGCCGTTGATCCTGGAAAACGGTCAGCGGGTGGTGTCGTTCAACTGCGGCGGGGCGGCACAGCGTCTGACCCGCGATGTACTGGTCGAAAACCTCGGCCCGCGGCTCAAACAGGTGGTCGAACAGGTCAGACAGCTTGTCGTGGGTGGCGACTGATCGATGGTCGATAGCAACCAGGCCGATCGGTTGTCGCTGGCCGACGCCAACGCGCGCTACGATCGCGGCTTCGCCGCGCATCTGGGCTTCGAGTTCGTCGAATGGGTGCCGGATCGGGCCACGCTCGAACTCGAAATTCAGGCATGGCATCTCAACCTCGCCGGCGTGCTGCATGGCGGTATCCTCGCCACGCTGCTCGATATCGCGGGTGCGGCGGCCGGCAGTTATTGCCCCTACCCGGGGCGTATCCGCAAGGCCATCACCCTGTCGATGACCACCACCTTCACCGGTCAGGCCAGCCAGGGCATGGTGCGGGCGATCGGCCGGCGGCGCGCGGGCGGGCGTCGTATCTTCAATTCGACGGTCGATATCGTCGATGCCGACGAACGCCTGCTCGCGATCGGCGAAGGTACCTACCGGCTGCGCAGCGGCTGCGAAGGCCCGGAAGGCGTTCCCATCGATTATTGATCGGGCACGAAAACCGCTGACCCCATCAGCTGTTTTCAACGCCATCGAGCGCAACGCCGGCAGGTGTCCGTCGTTTCCTGCAATGGCTTCACCGCCGTTGGCCGTGGCGCGCATGCTTTCGCACCTGTGCGCTAGCAACCCGACAATCCTCTATTGAACATTTTTTTGGGGCCGGGCTGATAACGAAACGGGCGCGGGCAGTGCGCGCTGCTGCGCATCACGGTTGCGCAGGATTTAAGCGCGGCGCGCCGGGATCGACGCACGAGCCGGCAGGCAGGCGTGCACGCACTTATTTGTGCGCAATAAAGAGTCGATTTTTGTGGCGACTGCGCGTATGGTCGAATTCGGTGAACGATCGTTCGGTCAATTGCGGAAGGTCTGGAAAGGGCTCGCTCATGCCGAGCTTTGCGTAAAAAACGAACGATCGTTCATGCCGAGTATGAAACTGCGTTTCATTAAATTGACGGTCGGTTGCGGCTGTGTCAGTTTCGCTTCGGTAAAAGAACAGGCTTGGGCTCGCTTGCCGTGGGGTGAGCGGGTGCGAGCACAACATTCGCCACATTGAGGAGAGATCATGCTTGCACTATCCAAGCAGGCCGAGGATCTGCACGCCCGGCTGCTCGCGTTCATGGACGCACACGTCTACCCGGCCGAATCGGTCTATGAACAGCAGCATCAGGAGGCCGAGGATCGCTGGGCCTGGCCGCCGATCATGGAAGAGCTCAAGGCCAAGGCCAAGGCCGAAGGGCTGTGGAACCTGTTCCTGCCGGAAAGCGATTACGGCGCCGGGCTGTCCAACTACGACTATGCGCACCTGTGCGAGATCATGGGCCGCTCGCCGATCGCGCCGATCGTGTTCAACTGCAGCGCGCCGGATACCGGCAACATGGAAGTGCTCGAACGCTACGGCAGCGAAGCGCAGAAGAAAGCGTGGCTGGAGCCGTTGCTCGAGGGCAAGATCAAGTCCTGCTTCTCGATGACCGAGCCGGCCGTGGCCTCTTCGGATGCCACCAACATCGCCACCGAAATCAAGCGCGACGGCGACGAGTACATCGTCAACGGCCGCAAGTGGTGGTCCTCCGGTGCGATGGCGCGCAACTGCAAGATCGCCATCGTCATGGGCAAGAACGACCCCAATGCAGAAAAGCATCGTCAGCAGTCGATGATTCTGGTGCCCCTGGACACCCCGGGCGTGACCATCGAACGGCCGCTGCATGTGTTCGGCTACGACCATGCCCCCAAGGGCCATGCCGAAATTCATTACGACAATGTGCGCGTACCGGCCGAGAACCTGATTCTGGGTGAAGGCCGTGGCTTCGAGATCGCCCAGGGCCGCCTCGGGCCGGGCCGTATCCATCACTGCATGCGCACCATCGGCATCGCCGAGCGCGCGCTGGAAGCCATGTGCGAGCGGGTCGAAAATCGCGAGGCCTTCGGCCGCAAGATTTCGGAGTTCGATTCCATCCGCAAGAACATCGCGCGTTCGCGTATCGAAATCGAGCAGGCGCGCCTGCTTACGCTCAAGGCCGCCAAGATGATGGATGAGGTGGGCAACAAGGAAGCCCGTCAGGAAATCGCCATGATCAAGGTGATTGCCCCCGAGATGGCCCTCAACGTCATCGACCGCGCCATTCAGGCGCACGGTGCCATGGGCGTGTGCCAGGACACCTTCCTGGCCTCGGCCTGGGCGAACGTACGCACGCTGCGCATGGCCGACGGCCCGGACGAAGTGCATTTGGACAGCATCGCCAAGCTCGAGCTGCGCCGTCAGCGCGCGGCCCGCGGCTAGCTTCATGCACGCCGTGCCGGTGGCCCGCAGGCTGCCGGCACGCGTTCGTTAACGTCAGGAGAATTTGATGTCCAATCTGTTTGACTTGAGCGGCAAGGTTGCCGTGATCACCGGCTCGAGCCGGGGTATCGGCAAGGCGATTGCCTGGCAGATGGCCGAGCACGGCGCCAAGGTCGTGATTTCCAGCCGCAAGAGCGAAGCCTGCGAACCGGTCGCCGAAGAACTGCGCAACGCCGGCCACGACGCCATCGCGATTGCCTGCCACGTGGGCAAGAAAGAAGACCTGCAGAACCTCGTCGACAAGACGAAACAAACCTATGGCCAGATCGACGTGCTGGTGTGCAATGCCGCCACCAACCCGGTCTATGGCACCACGGCGGAACTGTCCGACGAGGCCTGGGACAAGATCATGGAAACCAACGTGCGCGGCACGTTCTGGCTGTGCAACATGGTGCTGCCCGGCATGGCCGAGCAAGGCGGCGGCAACGTCATCGTGCTGTCGTCGATCGCCGGTTTGCGCGGCAACACCGTGATCGGCGCCTATGGCGTATCCAAGGCGGCCGAAGCGGCGCTGGTGCGTAATCTGGCGGTCGAGTGGGGCCCGCAGAATATTCGCGTCAACGCCATCGCACCGGGATTGGTGCGTACCGATTTCGCCAAGGCGCTGGTCGAAGACCCGAAACGCCTAGAACAGGCCGAAAAGCGTACGCCGGTACGCCGTATCGGCGAGCCGGTGGATATCGCCGGCGTGGCGATGTTCCTGGCCACCGATGCCAGTGCTTATGTCACCGGGCAGACGCTCGTCGCCGACGGCGGCGAGACGATCAGCTGAACATGGTGGATCAGAGTCAGGCCGGCGCGCCGGAAATCGTCGCGGTGCGCGAGGCGCACCGCTTCGATGAGGGTGCGCTCGAACAGTATCTTCGTGACCATGGGCTCCTCGAGGGCGGACTCGAGGTTCGCCAGTTCCAGGGCGGTCAGTCGAACCCGACCTATTTTCTGACCACGGGCAGCGCCGACGCGCCGCGCCACTACGTATTGCGTAAACAGCCGCCGGGCAAGATTCTGCCGTCGGCGCATCGCATCGATCGCGAGTACAAGGTGATGTCGGCCCTGGTCGACGCGCCCGGCGTGCCCGTGCCGCGCATGCACGTGCACTGCGAGGATGCCGACGTTATCGGCACGCCGTTCTACGTCATGGACTATGTGCCGGGCCGGGTGTTCGGCGATCCGGCCATGCCTGAACTGGCGGCCAGCGAGCGCGGCGAGATCTATCGCGGGCTCATCGATGCGCTGGCCGCACTTCACGACGTGGACGTCGATGCCGTCGGGCTGAACGAGTTCGGACGGCCGAACGGCTATGTCGAACGCCAGATCAAGCGCTGGCGCGGCCAGTACGAGGCCTCGGCGACCGAGACCGACCCGAATA
Organism: uncultured Salinisphaera sp.; assembly: GCF_964012375.1. NCBI lineage: Bacteria > Pseudomonadati > Pseudomonadota > Gammaproteobacteria > Salinisphaerales > Salinisphaeraceae > Salinisphaera > uncultured Salinisphaera sp. The sequence continues at coordinate 16,880 of NZ_CAXGSH010000008.1, read as the reverse complement.
TGGATGCGCTCGGCCAGTGGCTGACCGACCATATTCCCGAGGACACCACCCCGGCGATCGCCCATGGCGACTTCCGTATCGGCAATCTGCTGATTGCGCCGGACTCGACCGACGTGGCCGCGGTGCTCGACTGGGAGCTGGCCACCATCGGTCATCCGCTCGCGGATCTGGCCTATGCCTGCATGCCGTACCACCTGCCGCACGGTGTGGCCGGTGTGCGCGGGGTCGAAGGGCTGGATCTGGCCGCCCACGGTATTCCCACCGAAGCCGAACAGCTCGAGCGCTACCGCCAGGCTCGCGGGCTCGCGCCGATCGACGACTGGCCGGTATTCGTGGCGTTCTCGCTGTTTCGTACCGCGGCGATTCTGCAGGGTGTGTATGCGCGGGCGTTGCAGGGCAATGCGAGCAACAGCGATGCCTTGAACGTTGGCCGCCGTGCCGGCCTGATCGCCGAACGCGGCTGGGCGGTCGCGCGTGCCCATGATTGAACGAAGGTTACAGGCGCGTGCGAGACTGGCGGGGCCGATATCCGACAGCCATAGAACGCCATGAAGCCGATTCGCCGAATACTGCTGACCAACGACGACGGCGTCGAGGCGCCGGGGCTGGCCGTGGCCGAACGCATCGCTGCCGCGCTCGCCGAGGACGTCTGGGTGGTCGCCCCCATGGCCGACCAGAGCGGCGTGGGGCAGAGCATATCCATGCACCACCCGCTACGGGTGACCGAATACGGCAGCCAGCGTTACGCCCTGACCGGCACGCCCGCTGATTGCGTGATGGTCGCCATGGCCGACTGGCTGCGCGACGAGCCGCCGGACCTGGTGCTGTCCGGGGTCAACTGGGGCGCGAATCTGTCCGACTCGGTGATGTATTCCGGCACGGTGGGCGCGGTATTGGCGGCTGATCATCTGGGCTTGCCGGCGATCGCCCTGAGCCAGGTCTTTCACGATCGCGGCGCGCTCGACTTTTCGGCCACCGAAGCCTATGCAGCGGAGACGATACGACGCCTGTGGAGCGCGCGCGATGAAGTCGGCCGCTGTTGTTGGAACCTGAATTTCCCCATGCAGGCCGCGGAGTCGATCCAAGGGCTACGCTTTACCCGCCAGTCCACGGGCACGATCGTCGGCCCGCGACTGATCGCGGGAGCGGACGGTCGCGGACTGGCTTATCACTGGCTGAGTTTCGAACGCGATATCACCACCGTCGCTGATCCAGCGTCGGATGTGGTGGCGCTGCGTGACGGCTATGTCTCGGCCACGCCGTTGCACGGCAGCCGCTGCGACGAAGCCCTGCTTGAACAGCAAGCGCTGACCGACGCTTGGCGACTGGACATCAGTCAACGCGCGGAGTAAAAAAGCGGCTTCAAAAAACGAAATAGTATTTCAAGTTAAAGACGCCACGCTGCTGCCTCGCCTGCGACCGATCATTCGTGACGCAGGCGGCGTTGCGGCACCGGCAACGCAAACCGTGGCCTGTCGAACACCGATCAAGAGTGGGGCAGCGCCAAACGCTGGAAAGCGAGGAGACCACTGCTATGTTCGATCGGCATTATGCCGCCTGGCCTGCCAACCTGCCCCATTCGCTGGGGCTGCCACAGACCAGCCTCTACACCAACCTCGAAATCTCGGCGCGGCGCTATCCCGAGCGACCGGCCATCGTTTATTACGACACGCCGCTGAGCTATCGCGAACTCGATGAACAGGTCTGTGCGCTGGCCGGCTATCTGCAGGCCCAGGGCGTCAAGCGCGGCGATCGCGTGCTTTTGTTCATGCAGAACGCGCCGCAGTTCGTGATCGGCTACTACGCCATTCTGCGTGCCGATGCGGCGGTGGTGCCGGTCAACCCCATGAACCGCAGCGTCGAACTCGAACACTATGTCGAGGACACCGAGGCTACCGTATGCATCTGTGGTCAGGAGCGCTACGAAGCGGTGGCGCCGCTGCTGGATAGCGGCAAGCTTGGCCACGCGATTGTGGCCAACTACGGCGAATATGCGAGCGCTCCGACCGATCTCGATCTGCCGGCCGAAGTGAAGGCCGAAACCCAGGCTACCGGTCGCGACAACGCCGTGCTCTGGGCCGACGCCCTGAACGCCGGCCACACGCCGAGCGCCCACGAGGCCGGGCCCGACGATCTGTGCGTGCTGCCCTATAGTTCGGGTACCACCGGCGCGCCCAAGGGCTGTGTGCATACCCATCGCACGGTCATGGCCTCGGCGGTACACAGCGTCTACTGGAGCCGTAGCACCTCGGAAGGCAAATCCCTGGCCACGCTGCCGTATTTTCATGTCACGGGCATGCAGAACGGCATGAACGCGCCCATCTTCATCGGCAGCACGGTCGTATTGATGACGCGCTGGGAACGGCGCACGGCGGCGAAGCTCATCGAGCAGTACAAGATCACCCGCTGGACCAATATCGTCACCATGGCGATCGACATGCTCTCCGACCCCGAGATCGAGAAGTACGATCTGTCGAGCCTGGAGAACATCGGCGGCGGCGGTGCAGCGATGCCGGCGGCGGTGTCCGACAAGCTGTTCAAGCTCACCGGCCTGCACTACATCGAAGGGTACGGGTTGTCCGAGACGATCGCGGCGACCCATATCAACCCCTTCGACGCGCCCAAGGCCCAGTGCCTGGGCATCCCGGTGTTCGATGTGGATTCGCGCATCATCGATACCGAAACGCTGACCGAACTCGGGCCCAACGAGGTCGGCGAGATTGTGAGCAACGGGCCCCAGGTGTTTTCGGGCTACTGGCGCCGGCCCGAGGAAACCAAGGCCGCGTTCATCGACCTCGATGGCAAATCGTTCTTTCGTACCGGCGATATCGGCTATTACGACGACGAGGGCTATTTCTTCATCGTCGACCGGGTCAAGCGCATGATCAACGCCTCGGGCTACAAGGTATGGCCCGCGGAGGTGGAAAGCCTGATGTATCGTCATCCGGCGATTCGCGAGGCCTGCGTGATCTCCACGCCCGATCCGCGCCGCGGTGAAAGCGTGAAGGCCTGCGTGGTACTCAACAGTGCCGACGCGGCCAGCGCCGAGGACATTCGGGAATGGTGTCGGGAAAACATGGCGGCCTATAAAGTGCCGCGTGTGATCGAAATCTGCGAGACCCTGCCGCGCTCGCCCACCGGCAAGCTGATGTGGCGCGCGCTACAGGAACAGGAGTGGCCGCAGGCCACCGGCTAGGGCAAGGCCGGCGAGTTCGACAACGAATAAACACGCCGCGCCCGAGCGCGCGGCCCACGAATTGGACAAGGAGTAGTTATGAGTGAAGTGGTTTCCTACGAACGCGATGGCGACATCGGCGTGATCACCGTCGATAACCCGCCGGTCAATGCCCTCGGGCATGCCGTGCGCCAGGGCATCGTCGATGCGTTGGACAAGGGCCTGGCCGATGACGGTGCCAAGGCGCTGATGATCATCGGTGGTGGCCGGACCTTCCCCGCCGGTGCAGACATCCGTGAATTCGGCAAGCCGCCGCAGGAACCGAGCCTGCCCGACGTGGTGCAGACGCTGGAAAACAGCGACAAGCTGCTGATCGCGGCCGTGCACGGCACCGCACTCGGCGGCGGTATGGAAATCACCCTCGGCTGCGATTATCGCGTGGCCCTGGATTCGGCCAAGATGGGCCTGCCCGAGGTCAACCTGGGCCTGCTGCCGGGCGCGGGCGGTACCCAGCGCCTGCCGCGCCTGATCGGCGCCAAGGCCGCCATGCAGGCGATTGTCGAAGGCAAGCCGATGAAGGCGGCCAAGCTCAAGGACATGGGCGTGGTCGACGAAGTCGTTTCCGGCGATCTCAAGGCCGAAGCCATTGCCTATGCCGAGAAGCTGGTTGCCGACGGCGCCCCGCGGCGTAAGGTCAGCGAGCTGGCGGTCGAGAAGGAAAGCGACAACGTCTTCTCCGAGTTCGAGCAGTCGATCGCGCGCAAGAAGCGCGGCTTCCTGGCGCCGTTCCACTGCATCAAGGCCGTCCAGGCCGCGACCGAGCTGGATTTCGCGGCCGGCATGAAGCGCGAGCGCGAGCTGTTCACCGAACTGCTGAATTCGCCGGAATCCGCGGCCCAGCGCCACGTGTTCTTTGCCGAGCGTGAAGTGGGCAAGGTGCCCGGCATTTCCAAGGAGACGCCGCAGCGCGAAATCAAGCAGGTCGGCATCATCGGTGCCGGCACCATGGGCGGCGGCATCGCCATGAACTTCCTGTCCGCCGGCATCCCCGTGAAGATGCTGGAAATGAAGCAGGAAGCGCTCGACAAAGGCGTGGCCCTGATTCGCAAGAACTACGAAGCGACCGCCAAGAAAGGCCGCATGACCGAGGAGCAGGTCGAAAAGTGCATGTCGCTGATCAGCACCTCGCTGTCCTACGACGACCTGTCGGATGTGGATCTGGTCATCGAGGCCGTGTTCGAGAACATGAAGGTCAAAAAGCAGGTGTTCGGCGAGCTTGATCGCGTCTGCAAGGACGGCGCGATCCTGGCCACCAACACCTCCACGCTCGACGTCGACGAAATTGCGCAGTCGACCAAGCGCCCCGAAGACGTCATCGGCATGCACTTCTTCTCGCCGGCCAACGTCATGAAGCTGCTCGAGAACGTGCGCGGCGAAGCCACGTCGGATGAAGTCATCGCCACGGTGATGGATCTGTCCAAGCGTATCGGCAAGGTCGGCGTGCTGGTCGGTGTGTGCAACGGCTTTGTGGGCAACCGCATCCTGCACAAGCGCCAGGCCCAGGCCGTCAAGCTGGTCAATGAAGGCGCAACGCCGTCGCAGGTCGACAAGGTGCTGTTCGACTTCGGTCTGCCGATGGGCCCGTTCGCCATGGCCGATCTGGCCGGCCTGGACGTGGGCTGGCGTATTCGTGAAGGCCTGCGCGAGGACGATCCGGAAAACGCACCCGAGCGCGACTGGATGGACGCCCTGGCCGAGCAGGAACGCTGGGGCCAGAAGACCGGCGGCGGCGTGTTCGATTACGCCGAAGGCGATCGTACCCCGCGTCCGTCCGACACGGCCATGGCCGAGATCGAGAAGTACCGCGCCGAGAAGGGCATCGAGACCCGCGAAGTCAGCGATCAGGAAATCCTGGAGCGCTGCCTTTACGTGATGGTCAACGAAGGTGCCAAGATTCTCGAGGAAGGCATCGCCATGCGTCCGCTGGACGTGGATATCGTATGGATTTATGGCTACGGTTTCCCGGTCTATCGCGGCGGTCTGATGTTCTGGGCCGACCAGGTGGGTCTGGACACCATCCATGCCAAGGTAAAACAGTTCTACGACGAATCGGGCGACCCGGTCTGGCAGCCGTCGGCCCTGCTGGAAAAGCTGGCCAGCGAAGGCCGCAAGTTCGGCGACCTGTAACGCTGGGTATTACGGAGTAAATAATGGATATTCAATATAACGAAGCCGAACTCGCATTCCGCGACGAGGTCCGGGCCTTCGTGGCAGAGAAGCTGCCGAAGGAAATTTCCGACAAGGTGAAGTCCTCCGAGCACGTCTCGCCTGAGGACATGATCACCTGGCAGCGCGCGCTGTATGAAAAAGGCTGGCTGGCGATCAACTGGCCCGAAGAGCATGGCGGCCCGGGCTGGAGCCCGATTCAGAAGCATATCTTCGAGGAAGAAACCGCCGAAGCCGGTGCACCGCGGATCCTGCCGTTCGGTCTGAACATGGTCGCGCCGGTGATCATCAAGTTCGGCACCCAGGAACAGAAGGACTACTACCTGCCGCGTATCCTCAAAAGCGAGGACTGGTGGGCCCAGGGTTACTCCGAGCCGGGCGCCGGCTCCGACCTGGCCAGCCTCAAGTGCCGCGCCGAGCGCGATGGCGATCACTACATCGTCAACGGCCAGAAGACCTGGACCACGCTCGGCCAGCACGCGAACATGATTTTCGTGCTGGTACGTACCGACACCACGGTCAAGAAGCAGGAAGGTATTTCCTTTTTGCTGGTGGACATGGAAAACACCCCCGGCGTGACCGTGCGCCCGCTGATCACCCTCGACGGCGCGCACGAAGTCAACGAAGTGTTCTTCGACAACGTCAAGGTGCCGGTCGAGAACCTCGTCGGCGAAGAGAACAAGGGCTGGACCTGTGCCAAGTACCTGCTCACCTTCGAGCGTACCGGCATTGCCGGCGTGGGTATTTCCAAGGCTGCGCTCGAACACCTCAAGCAGATCGCACGCAACGAGCAGGCCGAAGGCAAGCCGCTGATCGAGCATCCGCGCGTGGCCGAGCGTCTGGTCGAGCTCGAACTTGAGCTGATGGCGGTCGAAATGACCAACCTGCGCGTGGTGTCGGCGGCTGAAGCCGGCGGCGTGCCGGGTGCGGAAAGCTCGTTTCTGAAGGTCATGGGCACGGAAGTGCGCCAGAAGATCTCGGATCTCTATCGCGAGCTGGCCGGCCCCTATGCGCTGCCGTTCCCCGATCTCGACGTGGGCGAAGACGCCTTCGGCCCCGAGTTCTCGGCCTCGGCCTCCTCCACGTACTTCAATCTGCGCAAGCTGTCGATCTTCGGCGGCTCCAACGAGATTCAGAAGAACATCATTTCCAAGGCGATCCTCGGACTGTAGTCCGGTACGCAGGAAAAGGAATAGACAATGGATTTTTCCTATAGCGACGAGCAGCGCATGCTCAAGGACATGGTCGACCGCGTGGTGGCCGACCAGTACAGCTTCGAGCAGCGCGAAAAGATCATCAAATCCGACACCGGCTACTCGCCCGAGGTGTGGTCGCAGTTCGCCGAACTGGGCCTGCTGGCGGTGCCGTTCTCGGAAGCCGCGGGCGGCTTCAACGGCGGTGGCGCCGAGCTGATGGTGGTGGCCGAAGGCTTTGGCCGCGGTCTGGTGGTCGAGCCTTATCTGTCCACGGTAGTACTTGCTGGCACCTTCCTGGACGCCGCCCTCGGTGACGATGCCAAGGCCGAGGCCCTGGAGCCGATCATCTCCGGCGAGCAGAAGTATGCGCTGGCCTGCTACGAGCCGAACGGCCGCTACGATCCGTTCTGGATCGAAACCACCGCCCAGAAGGACGGCGACAGCTACGTGCTGTCCGGCAAGAAGGCCGTGGTGCTCGGCGGCGACAGCGCCGATCGCTTGCTGGTGATTGCCCGCAGCAGCGGGGACAACCCGGGCAAGAACGGCCTGAGCGCGTTCCTGGTCGACGGCAACGCCGATGGCTTGTCGCGCGACGGTTACACCACCTTCGATGGCCATCGCGCCGCCGAAATCGTGCTCGATAACGTCAAGGTCGGTGCCGATGCGCTGGTAGGCGAAGAGGGCGGCGCGGCCGCACCGCTTCAGTATGCGCTGGATCGCGGCATCATCGCCCTGTGCGCGGAAGCCGCCGGCGCCATGGAAGTGGCCTGCGATCTGACCCTGGACTACATCAAGGAACGCAAGCAGTTCGGCGTGCCGATCGGCAGCTTCCAGGCCCTGCAGCATCGCATGGTCGATATGCGTATCTCGCTCGAAAAGGTGCGTTCGCTGGCCCTGTGGGCGGCCTGTTCGCTGGATGCGCCCGACGCCGAGCGTCGCCAGCGTCTGGCCGCGGCCAAGGCCATGGTCAGCAAGGCCGGCCGGCACGTGGCCGAAGAGGCGATCCAGCTGTTCGGCGGCATGGGCATGATGGACGAATCCTCCATCTCCCATTACGCCAAGCGGATCGTGCTCATCGACCACTACCTGGGCGACGGCAACTATCACACCGACCGTCTCATCGACCTGCTGGTCGAGGAGAACGCGGCCGCGTGATCCGGATGCCGGATTAGCTCGATACGGGTTGTCGGCTGGTGCTGGCAGCCCGTTTTTTTTAGATTTTCGGCCGGGTCGAACGGGTAAGCCGACGGTCAGGGCCGATGCCCGGTATCTGGCCGGGCGTTATTGAACAAGGAATTTGCGATGAGTCAGAGCACACGGGTGGTGGTGGTCGGGGCCGGCGCGATCGGCAGTTTCTATGGCGCGATTCTCAAGCGCGCCGGCTGTCATGTGAGCGTGGTCCTGCGTTCGGAATACGAGGCGGTCAAGGCCGACGGCTTTCAGATCGACAGCCCGCTGGGCGAGCTGTCGTACCGCCCCGATGCGGTCTATCGCGACGGCGATACGCCCGAGGGCGAAGCCGACTACGTGATCTGCTGTGTGAAGGTGCTGCCATCGATCGATCGCGGCGCGCTGATCAAGCCGTGGGTGGGCGAGCACACGCGCATCGTGCTCATCGAAAACGGTATCGATATCGAACGCGAAGTCGCCGATGCGCTGCCGAACAACCCGATTATCAGCTGTCTGGCGTTCATTGCGGTCAGCCGTGTCGCGCCGGGCAAGATCGAGCACAAGGCATTCGGCTCGCTGACGATGGGTGCCTGGCCCGAGGGCATTACCGACGCGTGTCGTGATATTGCCGAACGCTTCGAAGCCGGCGGCATCGACGTGAAGCTCTCCGATGCCGTGGTCGGCGAGCGCTGGCGCAAGAGCCTATGGAATACGCCGTTCAACCCGTTGTCGGTGCTGGCGGGCGGCGCCGATACCGTGACCCTGCTGGATACGCCCGGCGGCGAGGCGCTGGCGCGGGCGATGATGGCCGAAGTCTGTGCGGTGGCTGCGGCCGATGGCCATCCCATGCCCGAAGACGCCATCGACAAGAATATTGCCGGCACGCGCAAGATGCCGGCCTATATCAATAGCATGGCGCTGGATTATCTCAACGGGCGGCCGATGGAAATCCAGGCCATTCTGGGCAACGTCGTGGCCCTCGCGGAACAGCACGGGGTATCGACGCCGCGGCTGACCACGATGCAGGTCGCCCTGGCGATGCGTGATCGGCTGGCGGCTGCCTCCGGCTAGGGCCAGTCGTTGTCTTCGCGAATGATGCGTTCAATCGGTCGCCGTCGCATCGTTCGCCCGGTCTGCCGAGCCGTGGCGAGTAGGTCGAATCTCGCCACTGCCGGCGCGGCTGGCATTCGCAGCGAATGCCGGCGTAATCGGGCGGCACTTTCCACCCGCGGCGCAGTTAACGCTGGCCGACCGGCCGCAAGGCAAGGGGGCTGATGTTTTGGCCGGTTCGGTCGATAAAGAAACCCAGGCCTATTTTCGGATCCGCCATGCGCCGCGTTTTTCGCCATATCTTGCTGCGGCGCCAGCTACGCATGGGGCGCGGCCGCGGCTTTAGCCTGGTGGAATTGCTCATGGCGCTCGCGATACTCGGCCTGCTCGCCGGTATCGCCTATCCGGCGTATGTGGGCTATACCGACCGCGCCGATCGTGCCCAGGCAATGGCCGATATCCGCGAGATGGAAAACCTCATCGAGCGGTTCTACGTCGCGACCCAGCGGCTGCCGGACAGCCTTGCCGATATCGGTATGGCTGGCAAGCAGGATCCCTGGGGGAATCCATACCAGTTTCTCAACCACGCCAACGCCAAAGGCAAGGGTCAGTTCCGTTCCTACAAGGGTACGGTGCCCATCAATACCGATTACGACCTCTACAGCATGGGCAAGGACGGACAGAGTCAGCGCCCGTTGACCGCAAAGGCCAGCCACGACGATATCGTGCGCGGGCTCAACGGTGAATTCATCGGCATGGGCTCCGAGCTGGCGGGCCGCAGTTGATGCGTTTGACCATCGGGCCGTTCCGCGGCGCGTTCGCGCGGCGCCTTTTTCTGCGCTTTCTGCTCGCGGCGTTCGTGCCGGTGGTGGCGGTCGCCGTACTGGCCTGGTTCAACACGAGCCGTGTGGTGGCGCAGCAGGCCGCGCAGCGGCTGGCCAACGACAGCCAGAACCAGGGGCTGGACATTTTCAGCCGGCTCAAGGTGGCCGAGGCACTGTTGATACGCATTGCCGAGGATTCGGCCGCGCGGGGGCATACTGAAAACGGCGTGCCCGCCTTCGAGGCAGTCGCGCTGTATTCGGACGGCGAGCGCCGTATGCTCTACGGCGACGCGCGGCTGTTGCCGGTTTCGTTCGCCGAAGAGTCGCCGTCATCGCTGGCAAAGACGCCGCCGCGGACCCGCCTGGTTGCCCAGCCGCTCAACAAAGGCGGTATGGTCATGCTGCGTGCGCTGACGACGGTGGATGGTCGGCCGCGTATGGTGGCGGGGCGGCTCGACCCCGACTATGTGATCGGCAACGCCGATCGCTGGCCCAATGACACGCGCTTTTGCGTAGTGGAACAGCAGACTCAGCGGATGCTCGACTGCCCGAATCTGCAGTCTGTCTATGATGAACGTATACAGGGCGGGGCTATCACGTTGACCGCCCCGGGCCGGATACCGGTGGACGGCGAAGATACGCTGGTGGCTTACTGGGACGTGTTCATTCCCAGCCATTTCGATGGCGTGAGCTGGCGGGTGATCGGCTTCAAGCCCTGGGCCGCTGCCGCTCAGCCGGCCGTGACGTTCTACCGGCTGCTGCCGTTCGTGGTGCTGCTGAGCCTGATCGCGGCCGGCATGCTCGGAATGAGCCAGATTCGACGGGTCAGCGATCCGCTACGGCGCCTGCGTACCGGTGTCCAAAGGATCGCCGAGGGCGAATTCGCGACCCGGGTCGAGATCGACAGCAGCGACGAATTCGAAGAGCTGGGTGACGCCTTCAATACGATGGCGAAACGCCTGGGCACGCAGTTTCATACCCTGGACGTCCTGGCGGCGACCGACCGCGGCATTCTCACCTCGGCGGGTGCGGAAACCGTGGTCGAGAACATGCTGCAGAGCCTGCACCGCATCATGCAGGCCGATGTCGCGGCGATTCTGTTGTTCGACCCCGACCTGCCGCAGGTCGCGCATTTGCACGTCGTCGAGCTGGCCCGGCCCGAACACGTGAAAAGCTATCGCGTGCAGCCCGGCGCCACCGAGCGCGAGGCGCTGGATCGCCACGAGCGGCTGCTGTATCTCGACGACGACGCGCTGGCCGAGTTGTCCTACACGCAGCAGTTACGCGATCTCAACATCGACCGGGTCACGGTAGCGCCGGTACGCGAGCACGGTCGCCTGTGGGCGGCGCTGTTCGCAGGTTATCGCGGCACGGATACAAGCGCGGAGGACGAACAGCAGGCGCTGGCGGTCGCCGATCGCCTGGCGGTGGCGCTGGCCGCTTCGGGGCGCGAAAAGGAACTCTATCGCCAGGCGCACTACGATGGACTGACTGGCCTGCCCAACCGCCAGCTGTTCATCGACCGCCTTGAGCACCAGATCGCGCTGGCCGCCGGCGTCGAGCAGGCGCTCGCGCTCATGTTCATCGATCTCGATCATTTCAAGAACGTCAACGATTCGGTAGGCCACAGCGCCGGTGATGCGCTGCTCGTCGAGGCAGCCCAGCGCTTTGCTGACGCGCTCGACGACATGGACACCGTGGCCCGCTGGGGCGGCGACGAATTCGTAGTCCTGTTGCCGCGTGCCGACGATGTCGCGGCCCTGGATCGCTGTGCTCGACGCCTTATCGATCGCCTGTCTGAAACGTATGTGATCAACGGTCTTGAACACCGGGTCAGTGCCAGCATCGGCCTGGCCCTGTATCCCGCCGACGGTCGCGACGCCGAAGCGCTACTGGCGCACGCGGATGCGGCGATGTATCAGGCCAAGGACGGCGGCCGCGGCCGGCATGTCTTTTTCGAAAAGCGCATGAATGAGCGCATACGCGAACGTGTGCAGATCGAGGCGGAACTGCGTCACGCGATCGACAACGAAGAGCTGTTCCTGCAGTTTCAGCCGCTGGTACGCATGGACAACGGCGGGCTGGGCGCGGTGGAGGCGCTGGTGCGCTGGCGCCATCCGGAGCGCGGAATCGTGCCGCCGGGGCTGTTCATTCCGGCGCTTGAGAGCTCGGGGCTCATCGTCGCGGCCGGGGCGTGGATACTGCGTCAGGCCTGTCACCAGTATCTGCATGCGTTCCCGGCGTCGGCCCGGCCGGAACGTATTGCGGTCAACGTTTCGCCCAAACAGTTCTGGACCGAGGATTTTGTCGAGATGGTGCAACGTACGCTCGTACAGACCGGTTTGCCGGGCGAACGTCTGGAGCTGGAAATCACCGAAAACCTGTTGCTGACCGATATGGCGACGGCAAGCGCGCGGATACGGGAACTCAACGCGCTGGGCGTTCGGATGTCGATGGACGACTTCGGTACCGGTTATTCCTCGTTCAGCTATCTGCGTCAGTTGCCGGTGCAGACGGTCAAGATCGACCGTTGCTTCGTCGACGGCATCGAAACGCCGGGCAGCGATGCAGCGATCGTGATGCGCTCGCTTATCGACATGCTGCATGGCCTGGGCAAGACCGTGGTGGTGGAAGGCATCGAAACCGCGGAACAGCTCGATCTGCTCAACCGCTATGGCTGCGATCTGGCACAGGGCTTCTATCTGAGCCGGCCGGTGTCGCCGGACGAGGTCGGCGCTTACCTACGACCTTGAGTATGAAAGCCCGTATAAGGCTGTCCATGCCGACGTAAGGCTGCGATACAGTGAGATCGGGCGCGGATTCGTCGGCTTGCCCGGCATTCGATGGTTTTGCCGTGGTCTGCCGTATAGGCGCGGATAAACAGGCGTGGTTACAGCGAAATATTTTTGCGTATGGGCCCGAAAACGCTAAATTCCCTGCTGCGGCTGCTAGTCTGAGGCGATGTATGCCAAGGAGTGTCTATAGTGGTGGGCGATCGTGATGTGCTGGTGATATATGACGAGCGGGTGCTTTCGCATCGGCCCGAGGCCAACGAAGAGTTTCTTCCGGGCCGCATGGACAAACGGATTCGCGGCATTCTTGACGGCCTGGGCGTGGAAGCCAAATGGAGCTATCCCGAACACCCCGGCCGGGTGATCGCGGTCAGGGAGCTGCTCGAGGCCGAGCCGATTGCCGGCGTGCGTATCGCCGCCGGCCAGCCCGCCACGCAGGAGCAGCTCAACCGCGTGCATACCACCTCCTACCTCGAAAGCCTGCATGAGCTGGAAGGCAAGCAGGCATGGCTCGACGTGGATACCACGGCCGTTTCGGCCGGCAGCCTGGAAGCCGCCGTGGTGGCTGCCGGCTCGACCATTGCCGCGGTGGACGCGGTGTTCGAAAAGAAGGCGCAGTCGGCGTTCGTGATCTGCCGGCCGCCCGGGCACCACGCAAACGCGGTGCGTGCACGTGGCTTCTGTTTGTTGAACAACATCGCGGTGGCGGCCGCGCATGCGCAGTTTCATTGGGATATCGAGCGCGTGCTGATCATCGACTGGGACGCGCACCACGGCAACGGGACCCAGGATATCTTCGCCGCCGATCCGAGCGTGATGTTCTTCGATACCCATCGCGCCGCGCCGTTCTACCCGGGCACCGGCGATCTCGAAGAAATCGGCGAAGGCCTGGGCGAGGGCACCACGGTTAACGTGCCGCTGCCCGAGGACGCCGGCGATCTGGCGGTCATCAACGCCTTCGAGAACATTCTCGTGCCCGCGTCCGAATGGTTCCAGCCGGAGTTGATTCTGGTCTCGGCGGGTATGGACGCCCACCGTACCGAGCTGTGCCTGAACATGAGCTACGACGGCTACAGCGCGATGACCGGCATCGTGCAACGCCTCGCCGATCAATACTGCGATGGGCGGCTGGTGATGGCGCTGGAAGGTGGCTACAACCCGGATACGCTGGCGCGTTGCACCCATCGCGTGCTCGAGGTGATGGCCGGTGCGCCGCCTGCGACCGTGCGCGAGCCCGGGGTCGAGGAAGTCGCCGAAATCGCGGAATTCCATCGGTCGGCTTTTGCCGACATGGAATGAGCCAGGCATGCGTACCGACACCCCCGAAATCGTCGTCACCCTGCGCGCCGTGGATTTGCACAACTGGCAACAGGTCATTCATTTGCGCCTGTCGCCCGAACAGGCCACGCGCGTGGCCTCCAACCTGTATTCGCTGGCCGAAGCCTATGTCCAGCCGCGCTGTGCGCCTTATGCGATCTATGCCAACGAAACGCTCATCGGCTTCGTCATGGCGGAATATCTGCCCGGCTACGAGGCCTACAACATCCCGCGCTTCATGATCGATGTCGCCTGGCAGGGCGTCGGCTATGGCGGACTGGCTTTGCAGGCCATCATCGACACGCTCAAGAATGAACGCCCCGAGGCGCCGATTCTGATCAGCCTCACGCCGGACAATACTGCCGCACGCCGGCTTTACGAACGCTACGGCTTTGTCGATACCGGCCAGCGTTTTCACGGCGAAGACGTATTGCGCTATCCATGAAACCGGCGCGAGGGCAGGGTCTCTGACGTGGCTCGAATGCGCAGAAAGGCGGATCTGCCGTCCAAGACCTGTCTCTACTGCCAGCGGCCGTTTTCGTGGCGCAAAAAATGGGCACGCGCCTGGCCGGAAATACGTTTTTGCAGCCAGGCCTGCAAGCAGGCTTACAAGCAGGGCGCCAATGCCCGCGCGCCCGAGTAAAACCGATACCAACGAGGAGAGCCCTATGCCTTTTGCTTCGATCAACGGACAGCAGATTTTCTATCAGGACAGCGGCGGCGATGCGCCGGCGATCGTGTTCTCGCACGGGCTGCTGATGGACCACGAAATGTTCGCGCCCCAAGTCGCGGCTTTTCAGGACAGCTATCGCTGTATCGTCTGGGACGAACGCGCGCATGGGCGTACCGCGGGCGACGAAACCCCAGCGCCTTTCAGCTACTACGACTCGGCCGACGATCTGGCCGGCCTGCTCGATCATCTGGGCATCGAAAGCGCGATTCTGGCCGGTATGAGCCAGGGCGGTTTTCTTTCTCTGCGCTGTGCCTTGACCCACCCCGATCGGGTGCGCGCGCTGATTCTGCTCGATACCCAGGCGGGGCTGGAAAACCCGGACCATCTGCCTGGCTATACGCAGATGATCGAAACCTGGGCCACGCATGGCCTGCCCGACGAGATCGCCGATACCATCGCCGGCATCATCCTCGGCGCCGATGCCAAGCAAACCGCGCAATGGCAGGGCAAGTGGCGCGGCTGGCAGGCGCATAACCTGCTGGCCGCTTTCCATACCCTGACCACGCGCGACGACATCAGCGACCGGCTTGGCGAGATCGAACAGCCGGCGCTGGTCGTGCACGGCGATGCCGACATGGCCATTCCCATGGCACGCGCCGAACAGCTGGCCGGCAGTCTCGCGGATGCCGAGCTGGTCGCGGTGCCGGGCGCGGGGCATGCCGCGAACCTGACCCATCCGCAGCCGGTCAACGCCGCGATCGAGTCGTTCCTCAAGCGTATCGACTAATCGTATTTGTTCCATACCGGCAGCGCAGCTTCTGTGCGGCCGCATCGAGACTGCTCATGACACTGGATCCTCAAGTCGCACGCGTATTGCAGGCCGCCGACCACAGCGGCCTGCCGCCGCTGGAAACCCTGTCGCCGGAAGCCGCCCGGGCCCAGTACGAGAAGGGCTCGGCCGTGGTGGGCGGGCGGGCCCCGCAGTTGTTTTCGGTGCGCGATATCGCGGTCGCCGGCCCGCGCGGCGATATCGGCCTGCGCGTCTATACGCCGCGCGATCCGGCCGGCGAGGCCATGCCGCTGCTGATCTATATCCATGGCGGCGGCTATGTCATCGGCAGCCTCGATAGCCACGATATTCCGTGCCGCCATCTGGCCTTGAACGGCGATTGCATGGTGATATCGGTGGATTACCGTCTGGCGCCGGAATACCCCTATCCCGGCCCGCTCGAGGACTGCTGGGCCGCGGTGAACGCGATCGTCGATCAGGCCGAGGCGCTGGGCGTGCGCCGCGACCGGATCGCCATCGGCGGCGACAGCGCGGGCGGCAACCTGGCCACGGTGACCTGTTTGAAGGCCCGTGCCGAAGGCGGGCCGGACTTCATCTACCAAATGCTGATCTATCCCGGCACCGACCGTACCCGCAGTCAGCCTTCGCATAACGAGCTCGCCGATGGCTATCGGCTCACGCGTTCGCTGCTGGACTGGTTCATGAACCACTACTTCGAGGGCGCGCCGGCGGATCCAAACGACCCGTACTCCTCGCCCTTGCATGCCGACGATCTCAGCGGCCTGCCGCCGGCGCTGGTGGTATCCGCCGGTTACGACCCGCTGCGCGACGAGGATATCGCCTATTACGAAAAACTACGGGCGCATGGCAACGCAGCGGAACATCTGCATTATCCGGGCATGATCCACGGCTTCATCAACATGCCGGGCGTTGTGGATACGGCCCGCGACTGTCTCGAAGCCTGCGGCACGCGTCTGCGCCAGGTTTTTGCCGAGCGCGATATGCGCTAGCCGCCGCTTAGCCCATAAAAAAACCCCGCCTCGTCGCCGAGCCGGGGTTTGCGTTTCGTGTGCGCGGTTAACGCTCAGGTCGCGTAGTCGCTGCCCATGCGCTCGAGCTTGCGAATCAGTGCCGGCCACGCCAGCTTATGGCCCGCGCCGAGGCTCTGGGCCTGCTGGGCGGTGGTATCCAACGCCTCTTGCGAGGGCATGTACCCAGGGCCCATGGCCAGGGTGCGCACCTGGATCTGGCAGGCCTTCATCAGAAAATACATATAGGTGAAGGCTTCGCCCACGTTCTTGCCGACGGTGAGCGTGCCGTGATTGCGCAGCAGCATGATGTCGTGATCGCCGAGGTCCGCGACCAGACGTTCGCGCTCGTCCAGGTTCAGCGCCACGCCTTCGTACTCGTGAAAACAGATATGCGGAATACACAGCATGGCGGTCTGACTCAGCGGCAGCAGGCCGTCGGGATGCGCGCTGACGGCCACGCCATCGGCGGCGTGCAGGTGCAGCACCGCGCCGGCTTCCTCGCGTGCCATATGCACGGCGCTATGAATGGTAAAGCCCGCCGGGTTAACGCGGTTGGTCGCGCCCGGGTCGACGATCTGGCCGTCCTCGTCGACCTTGACCAGCGAGGAGGCGGTGATTTCGTCGAACAGCCAGCCG
>NZ_CAXGSH010000007.1:0-59015 GCF_964012375.1 uncultured Salinisphaera sp. | reverse complement strand
TCCGTGCTGCCGCCCTACGACAGCTATATCGAGTATCAGGTCTACGTGGTGCCGGGCCTGCTCGGCATGGTGCTGCTGTTCAACGGCATGCAGTCGTCGCTGGCCATGGTCTACGACCGCGAGATGGGGCTCATGCGCCTGCTGCTCACCGCGCCCCTGCCACGCTCGGTGCTGTTGGCCTGCAAGCTGCTGGCGGGGACGTTTCTGTCCGTGCTGCAGGCCTACGCGTTTCTCGTGGTGTGTGCCTTGTTCGGTGTCGATCTGCCCTGGTGGCCGGGCCTGCTCACTGTCTTGCCGGCACTGATACTCACCGGGCTCATGCTCGGGGCGCTGGGTCTGCTGCTGTCGGTGTATATCAAGCAGCTGGAGAACTTTGCCGGCACCATGAACTTCGTGATCTTTCCCATGTTCTTCCTGTCGCCGGCGCTATATCCGCTCTGGCGGCTGCAGGAATCGGGGGCGACCGTCATCTATCAGCTGTCGCGTATCAACCCCTTTACCCATGGCGTCGAGCTGGTGCGTTTCGCCTTATACGGTCAGATCAACGTCCTAGCGCTCGCGGTCGTGGCAGCTACGCTGGTCGTGTTCTTCGCACTCGCCGTCTGGGGCTACGATCCGCAGCGGGGGCTGGTACGCCGGAAGGGATAGGGCCGGGCCACGAACCAGTGGTCGAGGGGGCTGCCAGGCGCGCGTCGTGCGTTTGCTGCGGCGGCGCGTCAAATTCAGGAACGCGCCGCCATTGCTGTCCAGGCGAGTCGGCAGTCCGGTCGCGCACCGCACATACGCGCCGGTGGCGGGCGTTGCCGATCCAACCATGGCACTCGGGTATGCAGTCGCCAACGAGCGATCTGCCAGACAATGGTTTATTGTGCGTAGGCCCGATGGGGGAATAACAGGGCCGGTCCACGCGTTGTCGCCGTTTGCGACAAGACGCGGGGAAAATTCCAATAACATCTTTAGTCACAGTGATCCGGGCCAGCTAAGCGCTTGATCAGGCATTGTTTGTCTTGAAATTTTGCTCGGCTCGAGATCCGCGCCGGCTGTCTGCAGCCGCCGTTCCTACAATGGATTCGCATTGAACGACTCGACGTATACCGCCGCGCACAAATCGGTGTCGCGGCACGGTCCTATGCAGCTGGTGGGCCGGGTTTTTTATCCGGTCATCCTGCTTATGGCCCTATTGATCGGCGTGACCGTGCTGGCGCCCGAAGCGACAAAGAATGCCTTCGACTCGATTCTGAGCTGGATGGTGCATTACTTTGGCTGGTACTACATTTTCGTATGTGCCGGCTTCATCGGATTCAGTTTCTGGGTGGGTTGCAGTTCGTTCGGCAAACTCCGGCTGGGGCCGGATGATTCGCGGCCGGCGTTCTCGCGGCTGTCGTGGTACACGATGCTCTTCTCGGCCGGTATCGGTATCGGCGTCATCTTCTATGGCACGGCGGAACCGGTGGCGCATTACCACAACGCGCCGCGTCAGCTGACCTCCGAGACGGTCGAGGCCGCGCGCTATGCCGTGCATCTGGCCTGGATGGAATGGGGCGCGGCGCCTTTCGCCATCTATATCATCGTGGGCCTGGCGCTGGGTTTTGCCACCCATCGCCGCGGGCGCCCGCTCGCCATCCGCTGGGGGCTGGAGCCGCTGTTCGGTCGCTGGGTTCACGGCTGGGTGGGCGACCTTATCGATATCGTCGCCATCGTGAGCACCGTGTTCGGGTTGGCGACATCGCTCGGGCTCGGGGTCATTCAGATCAACGCCGGCCTGGACTATCTCAACCTGTTCGATGCCTCGCTCGATCTGCGGGTCACCATCATCGCCCTGATCAGCCTGGCTGCCGGGGTATCGGTGCTGTCCGGCTTGTCGCGCGGTATCAAGTGGCTATCCAACCTCAATATCGCGCTGGCGTTGATCCTGCTTCTGCTCGTGTTCTTTGCCGGCCCGACGGTGTTCATCCTCAAGGCCCTGACCTCGTCGTTCGGCTACTACTTCCAGAATATCCTCCAGTCCAGCTTCGAAACCGATTTCGCCACCGGCAGCGATCAGTGGCAGTCCTACTGGACGGTCTTTTTCATGGCCTGGTGGATTGCCTGGGGCCCGTTCGTCGGCACGTTCCTGGCGCGCATCTCGCGCGGGCGCACGGTGCGCGAGTTCACGCTCGGCGTGCTGATCATCCCCACGATCGGCATTTTCGTGTGGTTCGGCGTCATGGGCTGGGCCGCCCTGCATCGCGAGATGATGGGCGCAGGCGGGCTGGGTGATCTGCCGGCCCAGCTGGTGATATTCGAGTATCTCAGCGATCTGCCGTTGTCGTTCTTCAGCTCGCTGCTGGCCATCGTGCTGATCGTGACCTTCTTCATTACCTCGGCCGATTCCGGCGCGTTCGTGGTGTCGGTACTGTCGACAGGCGGGCTGGAACATCCGCCGGTGCTCACCCGCGCGTTCTGGGTGATCGTGCAGGGGCTGGTGAGTATTTCGCTGGCGCTCGCCGGCGGCCTTGTGGCGCTACAGACGGCCTCGCTGGTCGGCGGGCTGCCGTTTTCGGTGGTGATGATCCTGATGTGTGTTGCCGTGGTGAAGAGCATGCGCATGGAACTGGCCGCGCAGGAAACCGCCCGGCGGGCGATGCCCAACGCCGATGGGCAGATCGCGGATTAGGCGACGGCGCCTGGCTCATTCGCACGGCGTGGCGCTGATTGCGCGCCACGCCGCGTCGACGAAGACATCGGCATGGGCAACCGGCTTGCCCTGTACGCGATCCGCCAGCCAGGCGCGGCAATAGTTCTCGCTCGGGCCGACAAGTAGCGATGCAAACGTCTCCGGCGGCAGCGATCGAATGCTGCCGGACTTTATGCCGGCCTTGAGTACCGCCAGCAGCAATCCGATACGTTGCCGGTTCTTTTCCTTGAGCGCCGCCGCGTTCTCGCCGCGCGCCACCTCGCTGCGCGCGGCATACATGAAGCGCGCCTCGACCGGGTGATGGGTCACCCAGTCGAGATAGCCGTGAATCAGCGCGTGCAGGGTTTCATACGGCGTGGTCGCTGCATCGATTGCGGTGCGGGACCAGGCCAGTTGATCGTCCAGCAGCTGCAGAAAAAGCGCGGCGATCAAGCCTTCTCGATTACCGAAATGGTGGTACAGCGAGCCAATGCTGCTGTTCGCCTGGCGACGTATTTGCTCGATGGTCATGCCGGTCAGGCCGTGCTCGTCGAAACAGGCAAGCGCGCTGGCCAGCAGCTTGTCGCGGCTGGAGCGCGATGCGGGCGCGTCGGTGTTCGCCGTCGTGGTTGCTTCAGTCATATTAGAATAATATTCTAGAATTAATTTCTAGCTGTTGCACGGTGCGCAGCGCTTATTCGAAGGTGCAACAGGCCATGTCCAAGGCATCCAAAATCCTCAAGATGTGGCGTCGGCTGGAACGCCGGCCCGGCGGTCGCTGGCTATTCAGCCGCGCCGTGGGTTGGCAGGCCCCTTATTTCTCCACGATTCGGCCGGCGGTTCGGGTGCTCGCACCGGGCAGCTGCGAGGTCGGCATGGATAAACGCCGGGCGGTGACCAATCATATCGGCTCGGTGCACGCCATCGCGATGTGCAATCTCGCCGAACTGGCCGGCGGCTTGATGACCGACGCGACCGTGATGCCCGACTATCGCTGGATTCCCAAGGGCATGACGGTCGAATACCGGGCGATCGCAAAGACCGACCTCATTGCCCATGCCCGCCCGCGCGATGCCGACGCGCCGCTGACGGCCAATGCCGACTATCCGGTGGTCGTCGACGTGCGCGACAGCGCCAGCCAGGTCGTTCTGCACGCCGAGATCACGATGTGGCTCTCGCGGCCGAAGTCGGGTTAGCACGTCGGGCAGTCGTATTGCGGTGTGTTGCGCGGTCACCAGGCAACGGTTCACAAGGGAGGCGTCATGAAACCCGGCACGCTGCGGCGAGCAATGAATATCTGGCCGCCGTTTCTATTCAGCGGTATTCGCGTCAATCGCATTTCCGGCGACTGGCGCCATGCCGAGGTGCAGCTCAAGCTGCATCGTTGGAACGCCAACTATTTCGGCACCCAGTTCGGCGGGCACCTGTTCAAGATGTGCGATCCATTCTGGGCGATCCTGGCAGCCGAACGTCTCGGCAAGGGCTATTACGTATGGGACGCAGCCGGTGCGATCGAGTTCGTGTCGCCGGGCCGCGAGACCGTCCATGCCGTATTCGATTTCGACGATACGGCACGCGATGAAATCGTTGCCGCCACCGCCGACGGTGGCAAACACCTGCGGTGGTTCGAAAACGAGATCAGAACAGCCGACGGCACGCTCGTGGCGCGTGCCCGCAAACAGCTTTACGTACGCCGCAAGGACAAGGGGCGCACGGGCCCTGGATGAGGTCGTTCGCCCCGTAGGCTCAGCCGGCGAACACGATCCGCCAGACGCTCATACGGACCCGATCGGAAGCGGCCGGATCCGAGGCTTGCGCGGCGTCTGCCGTGCCCAGGCCCGCCAGATCGGCGGCCAGCAGTCGGCCGAAGCGGCGCAGGCGATGACGCGCCATGAACGACAGCACGGCGATCGCGCCGAAGATGAGTCCGCTGGCCGGCTCGCCGTGCAGCATGGCGACGCTCAGGCCCAGGCAGATGACGCCGTTGAGCACGAGCACGCTGTCGTATTCACGGATATTGACCAGTCGTTTCTGTAGCAGCGACCGGGCGTCTGTCATGTTCATTGCTTGATCTCTCGCGCAGGGTTTTTACGGCACGCCCGAGTATCGGCGCGCAGAGCGCCGGATGAAGTGTTTCAGGTCAAATATCTTGGTTTTTTTCGCTGCCGACGATATCTGTTGCGCAGGCGCCTGTTTTCTTGAGCGAAACGTGCCGTGCGGGCCGGCGAGAGACAGAGAATGCGTCATCTCGTCGCGGTGCGTCGTCGAGGCAATTAAGAACAGGCGGCCGACCCGCGTTACGGAACAACGCCCTGCGGGCCGGCGCCTGCCGGAGGAGATCGAAAAAGAGCCTATAGTTCCACCCGGACTCCGCCCCAGATACCGCGCGGCGCGCCGGGGCCGATGAAGCGGGTGGCGTCGTCGTAGCGATCGCCTTCGAGCACTTCGTCGGCTTCGCCGTAGAGGCCGAAGGTTTCGTAGTCGGAATCAAGCAGGTTGTTCACCCGGATGAACGTCGTGATGCGGTCCGTGATCCTGAACGCGGCATTGGCGTTGACGATGGCATAGCCGTCGATCTTTTCATCGTCGGTGTTGGATTCGTCGCCGCGATAGATCTGGTCGCCGTTGCCGACCACGTCCATGCCCAGCCGCAGCCGGTTCGTCGGCGCCCAGTCGATGCCGACATTGAACAGATGTTCCGGAATCAGCGGGATGCGATCGCCCGAGTTGACCTGCTGGGTCGGGTCTTCGCCGGGCGCTGCGTTTTCATCGGCCAGCGGATGGTTGGGCGAATTGGTGACGAATGAATCGCGGAACTCGGCGTTGAGATAGGTGTAGTTCGCCGACAGCCGCCAGCGCTCTGCGAAGGCCCAGTCCAGGCCCAGCTCGACGCCCTGACGCCGGGTTTCGCCGACGTTGTCGAAATAGCCTTCGAAACGGGATTGGGCGGCGATGAAGAGGATGTCGTCCTGATTGTCCGAGCGGAACACGGCCGCATGCCAGCGCAGGTCGTCGTTGCCGCCGCGCAGCCCCAGTTCGTAGGTGGTGGTCACCACCTGCTCGAGCGGCGGATCGTCCACGAAGCCGTTGGGCAGGCGACACGGCGCATCCGGGTTGGCGCAGGTCAGTTCGACCGGCGTGGGCGCACGCGACGACTGCGACACGCTGCCGAAGGTGGTGAGGCTGTCGTTGACCTGCCACGTCAAACCGCCGGCCAGGTTCAGACGCTTGAATTCGTGATCGCCGGACAGGCTGGTGTCGTCGTCATCGTCGCCGCCGGCGAATTCCACGTCCGGAGAGGTGTCGTGCAGCGAGATCGAGGTGCGGTTGTAACGTCCGGCCAGCGTGCCTTCGAGCGTTTCGGTAATCGGCACCCGCTGCATGAAGAACAGGCTGGCGGTGCTGTTGTGCGCCGACACGCCGGTCAGCGATTCGCCGGATACGATGCCGCTGCCTACGGTGCCGCGTTCGTCGGTGAGGCTAGCCAGCTCCGTCTGCTGGGAGAAGTCGCTGCTGGCATAGTCGAGGCTGGTGCCCACGATCAGCTCGCCGCCGAGCACGCCGTTCTGGCGACCCTGCAGATTCAGGCCAAAGCCGTTTTCCTTGGTCTGCGACGTGTTTTCGGTGCCGCCGATCACGCTATCGCTGGCGACCAGCGGATTGCCGTCGGCATCGAAGACGATTTCCTCGTCGCCGCCGTCTTCGGCTTCTTCACAGAGCAGGCCGGCATTGCCGGCGTCTTCGCAGTCCTCGAACTCGGAGCCGTCGCCGTTGAACGTGTTGATTTCGTTGCGGCGGTAATAGGCCCCCCAGGCCAGGGTGAAATCCTCGCTGTAATCGCGCGTGCCGCGCAGGTTGAACATCACCATTTCCGGGCTGGTTTCATCGGGGTAGGTGAACACCGCGTCGCGACCTTCGGCGTCGGCGAGTTCGGCCGGGATGGCGCCGTTGCCGCGCAGGCTGTTGTCGGCCGCGGTGATCGAAAAGTCCAGCGTGCCGTTGTCGGTAATCGTGGAGAACTGGGTGAACAGCTGGGCCACGTCGGAGTCGGAGAAATCGCGCCAGCCGTCTTCCGACATGCCCTGGGCGGCGAAATACCAGGCATCGGTACCGTTGTTGCCACCGGCCTGCACATGGCCGCCGAAGCGCCCGAAGTCGCCGCCGAACAGCTCGGCCTCGGCGCCCTGGTAGGTAAAGCCGGTCTTGGTCTTGAGCGACAACGCGCCGCCCAGCGTGTTTTGCCCGAACAGCGGATTGGAGCCGGGGATGAGATCGATGGATTCGATCGCCACCTGTGGTATCAGGTCCCAGTTCACCGTGTCGCCGAAGGGTTCGTTGATGCGCACGCCGTCCTGATAGATCGACAGGCCCTGCGGCAGTCCGAGCAGCGGCGAGGCGGTATAGCCGCGGTAATTCAGATCCGGCTGGAACGGGTTGTTGGTGGCGTCGTTGACGTGGACGCTGCCCAGTTCCTGCTGCATGTACTGGTTGAGATTAAGCGTTTCGGCCCGCTCGATGTCCTGGCTTTCGGCGTGTTGCACGTTGGCCGGATAGCGATCGGCATCCACCTCGCTGCCGGCAAACGGCGTCGCGCCGATGATGTCGATGCCGCCCAGTTCGAGTGGCTGGGCGGTCGCGTTCTGTGTGCCCATGACGCATACCGCGCCCACCGTAAGGCCTAGTCCCCTGCGATAGTTCATCGCTCCCCGCACCGTTTTTATTATGTAGTGCTATCGAGTCTCGGCCGTGCGGATTGCGCTGCTCAATGGGGATTCTTCCCGATTTCGGCGGTATGCGACCTTTTGCCGAGGCCGTCTAGGCGAGCGGAATATCGGCCTGAATGCGGGTGCCGTGGCGACGTCGACTGTCGACCTGCAGATGTCCGCCAAGCAGGTCGATACGTTCGGCCATTCCGGACAGCCCGAGGCCGGGGCGGTAGGCGTCGGTATCGAAACCGCGCCCGTCGTCACGCACATCGACCTGCAAGCGATCGGTTCCCAGGGTCACCGAGATATCGATATGGGCAGGCCGGCCGTGCCGCAGGGCGTTGGTGAGCGCTTCCTGAACCAGGCGGAAGACGTGGATCGCGATCGGGGTGGGGATATCCGCCAGGCGGTCGTTGCCCGAGTAGACGAACGACACATCGCGATGGCTGCGCTGACGGCCGGCGACGTGGTTTTCCAGGGCCGCGTCGAGGCCGAGCTCGTCGAGACCCGGCGGACGCAGGCGCTGCATCATCAATCGGGTCTGGTCGTAGATCTGCCCGGCAACCGCGGCAATGGCTTCGGCGGATTCGGCGACGCCGGGCGGCAGCTTTTTGCCGCGCGAGAGAATGCCGGCGGCGTCGGCCCGGATTGCGGTCAGGCTCTGGCCGAGTTCGTCGTGCAGTTCGCGCGCGATGTTGTGGCGTTCGTCTTCCTGAATACGCAGCGAATGTTCGCGCAGGCGCCGGTTTTCGCGCTGGGCGGCGTCGAGCGTGGCGGCCATGTGATTGAACTGGGCCGCGATACCGTCGAACTCCGGCAGCGAGAAACGGGGCAGGCGAATACCGTAGTCGCCGTGCTCGATACGCGCGAGCGCGGCGTCGATACGCCGTACCGGTACAAGGGCGCGCCCGAACAGACGATAGACCACCACGATGGTCGCCAGATAGAACACGATCAGAAGGGCGAGCAATCCGCGGGTGTCCTGCCAGGCTTCCGCGATTTCGTCGTCGGGGTCGGCGAGGATCACCATGCTGTAGTCGGGTGCGACCGCGAGCCGGCGTTCGGGCAGGGACTCGGGCCGGGTCAGGGCGGCAAACCAGGCCGGTGCGCCGGCCGACTCGGGGTTGGTGCAACCCCTGGGCGACGCCTCGCCACGCTCGATCAACGACAGGCATAGATGGCGCAGGTGGCCTATATCCGACAGCTGCCGGGCGGCGGCAAGGGCATCGTCGTCCCGGCGGATCGTGTTGTCGACCAGGTCGCCGGCCAGGGCGATGCTGGCCTGCATCTCTTCGGTCACCGCGCGCTGGGCGTTATGGATGACCAGCCAGGTCGCCGCGCCCAGAATGACGGCCAGCAGCAGGGTCACGGCAATCATCAGCCGTTGCCGCAGGCGCAGTCGCCGGCTGGCCTGTCGCGGCGCGGGGGATTGCCGACACGCCCTAGAGCCCGACGACACCGGTACGAATCGCCAGTCGGGTCAGCTCGGCGGTGCCGCCCACGCCCAGCTTCGCGCGTAGACGCGATGCATGATTGGCGACGGTCTTGGGGCTGACGAACAGCTCCTCGGCGATATCGTTCACGCTCGAGCCCGAGGCCAGCAGGCGGAAAATCTCGAACTCGCGCGAAGACAGACAGGCCAGCGGCGACGTGCTGTCCTGTGCCGAGGCGACGATATCGTCAGCCAGGCCCGGGTCCAGATATTCGCGCCCGCAGGCCACCTGACGCACGCCCTCGATCAATACGTCGGCCACCGCCCGTTTGCCGATATAGCCGGTCGCCCCCGCGGCCAGCGCACGGCGCACGAAAATGGCTTCTTCGTGTACCGAAAACACCAGCACCCGTGTACCCGGGTGACGGCTGCAGATACGTCGCGTGGTTTCGATGCCGCTCATGCCCGGCAACGACAGGTCCATGACGATCACGTCGAAGTTGTGCTCGCGGCACAGGGCATAGGCGCGTTCGCCGCTATCGGCCTCGCCGGCGACTTCGATATCGCCGGCCAGCTTGAGCAGGCGCGCATAGCCGGCGCGCACGACGGCATGATCGTCGACGAGCAGAACCCGGATCGGCTGCTTGGGCATGGCAAACTCCTGACGCATTCGAGTACGCGTTAGGCCCTACGATAGCGTAATCGAACAGCGGCCCGGGCGCGCCAACCCGGCGACGGCAAAAGAAAACTTGATTATCCACGAAGCTCGGCACCGGCGTGAAGCCTTGAGCACGCACGCTGCTGCCGAGACATCCAGGCACGAAGGGACTATCAGAAAATCCGCGTAATCCGAGAAATCGGCGGTTCCTCTCGAGGAACGAAGCCATTACACGGTCGATTACGCAACTGCATGGACATCGTGCGGCGCCTGCGCGCTGCCTTTAGCCGTGTCGCGTGCATTGGCGGGCCCACTGCCTGCTTGAGCGCAGCAGCGAAGCCGCATACAAGGATCAGTAAAGAGAAAGCCGGCTGCAAGGGGGCGCAGCCGGCTTCGGGTACACGGCCGCCGAGGGGGCGCGACGGCCGTGTGCCGGGCTACAACGACACCGTCACGGTCTTGGTTTCGGTGTAGTTGTTGAGCACCTGGGCGCCCATTTCGCGGCCCCAGCCGGACTGCTTGTAACCGCCGAACGGCAGCGCCGCGTCGAAGATGTTGTAGCAGTTCACCCACACCGTGCCGGCCCGCAGCTTGGCGGCCAGCTTGTGCGCGCGGCCGATATCCTGCGTCCATACGCCCGAGGCCAGGCCGAACACTGTGTCGTTGGCCCGGTTGACCAGATCGCGGTCGAAATCGGAGAACTTCGTCGCCGTGACCACCGGCCCGAAGATCTCTTCCTGCACCACCTTCATGTCGTCGGAGACATCGGTAAGCACGGTCGGCTTCACGAAATAGCCGTCGCCTTCGCCGCGTTCACCGCCGGCGGCCGCTCTCGCGCCCTGGCTCTTGCCGGATTCGAGATAGCCGGTCACCCGGTCGAACTGGGTACGCGATACCAGCGGTCCCATCTGCGTTTCCGGATCCAGCCCCGGGCCGAGCTTGATGTTGCGCGCGAACTCGGCCACGCCTTCCACCACCTGGTCGTACACTTTTTCATGCACGAACAGCCGCGAACCGGCGGCGCAGCACTGGCCATGGTTGAAGAAGATCGCGTTGGCCGCGCCCGGAATGGCTTTGTCCAGGTCGGCATCGTCGAGCACGATATTCGGCGATTTGCCGCCCAGCTCCAGCGACACTTTCTTGAGGTTGCCCTTGGCGGCATCGACGATCAGCCGGCCCACTTCGGTCGAGCCGGTAAAGGCGATCTTGTCGACCATGGGGTGCGCCGCGATCGGCGCGCCGGCCTCTTCGCCGAAGCCGGTGATGATATTGACCACGCCATCCGGCACGCCGGCTTCCTGCATGATCTCGGCGAGCTTGAGTCCGGACAGCGGCGTTTCCTCGGCAAGCTTCATGACGATGGTATTGCCGGTGGCCAGCGCCGGCGCCAGCTTCCAGGCCGCCATCAGCAGCGGGAAGTTCCAGGGGATGATCTGGCCGCATACGCCCACCGGTTCGCGCCGGGTATAGGCATGCCATTCGGCACCCGGTGCATAGGGCACGCTCGGGGTGATCATTTCGCCGTTGAGCTTGGTCGCCCAGCCGGCCATGTAGCGAAACATCTCCGCGGCCAGCGGCACGTCGGCGGCCCGGGCGATGGAAATCGGTTTGCCGTTGTCCAGCGACTCGAGCTGGGCCAGCTCTTCCTGATATTCCATGATCAGATCGCCGATCTTCCAGACGATCTGCTGGCGTTCGGCGGGGGCCATCTTCGTCCACGGGCCATCGTCGAAGGCACGGCGCGCGGCCTTCACGGCCTTGTCGACATCCACCCTGGTGGCCGACTGGGCCTGGGCGATGACCTGGTCGTTGGACGGGTTGTAGACGTCGAACGTCTCGCCCGATTCACAGGCCACCCATTGGCCGTCGATCAGCATCTTGCGCGGGCTGTCGATGAATTGCTGGACGCTCGGTTCGAGCGATACTTCGGAAGCAGCTACTGCACACATATCGATTCTCTCCTCCATTGGTTTTATCGCGCCGGCAATCGCGTTGCGGGCCTCGGTTTTTACGTATTCGTCGTAGGTACGGCGAAACCGCAGATCCAAACCGCAAGATTCAGGCCATACGCCAGACGCATGAAAATCAGCGGGTTGCGCAAGCCGCCGGCCGCGCGGTGAGGGCTCGGCTGTCACGTTTTCGATACAGCAGCGTTGCAGCCTGCGCCACGGCTGATACACCCGCTTGTCTGCGCTTTTCGAACCTGCTAGAACCAAGACAGACCCGCGTCACAAGCGGGCGACATAAATGCGAAGACCCGTGCAACGCGCGGGTTCGTGCGAGGAGCAGCGATGGTCGATCTGGCGGCGCATCCTTCGACGGCGACAGTCCACGGCGACTCGGCCGATCTGGTGGCGGGTTCCTGGAACCGCTGCATTCGCGATTACGGGCTCGACCCGGCGCGTATCGAGCTGGACGTGGTGTCGCGCAGCCAGCTCAGCGCGCATCGCGACGAGCTGGCCGAGGTCGTCTGTCTCGCCCGCGACGAAATGGACAACCTGGCCGCCCAGATCGCCGGCGCCGGCTATGCGCTGATGATTACCGGCGCCCACGGCGTGATCCTCTACAACCGGGTGGACGCCAGCCTGCGCGAGAATTTCCGGGCCGCCGGGCTATGGGACGGCGCCAACTGGAGCGAGTGGCGCCAGGGCACCAACGGTATCGGCACCTGCATCGTCGAGCAGCGGCCGGTGGTCATCCACTGTGCTGATCATTTCGCCGTACGCCATACCGGCCTGAGTTGTTCGGCCGCGCCCATCCGCAACGCGGCCGGCGAGCTGCTGGCGGTGCTCGATGCCTCCTCGGTGCAGTGCGAGGGCACGCGCGCCGGCCAGATGCATACCGTGGCGCTGGTGAGCATGTCGGCCCGGCTGATCGAAAAAAACCTGTTCCTGAACGCGCACCGCGATTCGCGGGTGCTGCGCTTTCATGGCCGGCCCGAGTTCGTGGGCCTGATCCACGATGGCCTGCTCGCCATCGACGACGATGATCGTATTCTGGCCGCCGACGACAATGCCGCCCTTCAGCTGGGCGCGGACGGGCGCCAGGCGCTGATCGGCGAGTCGCTCGAGCAGATATTCGATATCGCGGGCGCCGAACTGGATGCAGCGGCCGAAAACCAATCCCGCACGGTCTGGCCTCTGCACGAGCGCGCACGCGGGCGTCGTTATTTCGCACGCTTGCACGCGTCGGCACGCCGCCGTGCCGTGCCGCGTGGTCTGTACATACCGGCGCGCGCCGCCCATCGTCGGCCGGGCCTGGATGAGCTGGCCGGCGCCGATCCGGTCATGGCCGAAAACGTGCGCTGTGCCAGGCGCGTGGTCGACCGACGTATTGCCATCATGCTGTGCGGCGAAACCGGCACCGGCAAGGAGGTGTTCGCCCGGGCCATCCACGAGGCAAGCACGCGGGCGAGCGCACCGTTCGTGGCCGTGAACTGTGCCGCCATCCCGGAAACGCTCATCGAGGCCGAACTGTTCGGCTACAAGCCGGGCGCGTTCACCGGCGCGAGCCGCGAGGGCATGCGCGGCAAGCTGCTGCAGTCGTCCGGCGGCACGCTGTTTCTCGACGAAATCGGCGATATGCCGCTGGCGCTGCAAACACGGCTGCTGCGCGTGCTGGAAGAACGCGAGGTGGTACCGCTGGGCGGCGATACGCCGATCGCGCTCGACCTCAACGTGATCTGTGCGACCCATGCCGATCTGGGCGAACGGGTGGCCGCTGGCGACTTCCGGGCCGATCTCTACTACCGGCTCGACGGCATCACGCTCACGCTTGCGTCGGTACGCCAGCGCGCCGACCGCGAGGCCCTGCTGCGTTCGGTGATCGCCGGGGAGCAGGACGACGGCAGCACCGCCATTCGCCTCGCCGAGGATGCGATGGCTGCACTGCTGCACTACGACTGGCCCGGCAATATCCGCCAGATGCGCAACGTCATGCGTACGGCGCTCGCGCTATGCGAAGACGGGCTCGTACGCCTGTCGGACCTGCCGGATGAGCTGGTCGAACACGCGCAACGCGGTGATGTGCTGGCGCGCGCGGCGCAAGCGGATGTAGCCGAGCCGGCCAACCCGTTGGCCAATGCCGAACGCGATGCCCTGATCGGCACACTGGAAGCCAGCGGCTGGAACGTCACCCGCGCAGCGCTGCAGCTGCAGACAAGCCGCAACACCCTCTATCGCAAGATGAAGAAGCACGGCATCGAGCCGTCGCAGAAGCGCTGATCGGCGTCTGGCGCAGAGCCGTATAGCCCCGAACGCAGCTGGCATGACTCCTGCCTGATTGAGCGACCGAACCGGTCTTCGCAGGATGAAATCATGTATGTACGCGTACTCGGATCGGCCGCCGGCGGCGGCTTTCCGCAGTGGAATACCAATGTCGGGCTCAATCGCAAGCTGCACGAGGGCACGACCCGTGCCCAGGCCCGCACCCAGTCGTCGATTGCTGTCAGCGCGGACGCCAAGCACTGGCTGCTGGTCAACGCCTCGCCCGATGTGCGCCAGCAGATTCTCGACTTCGAAGCACTTCGCCCGGCGCCGGAAACACGTGGTACCGGCATCGGCGCCGTGCTGCTCATGGATAGCCAGATCGATCACGCCACCGGGCTGACCATCCTGCGCGAGGGCGACACGCTGCCCGTCTGGTCGACGCGTCCCGTCTACGAAGATCTTACTACCGGTCTGCCGCTGTTCAACGTGCTCTCACACTACTGCGGCGTGGACTGGCACGAGATCGATACCGCGGCCGAACACTTCGCAATCGACGGCGTGCCGGGGCTGTCGTTTCGTGCGGTCGAGCTGTCCTCGGCCGCGCCGCCGTATTCGCCGCACCGGGGCGACCCGCATCCCGGCGACAACATCGGCCTGATCGTGACCGACGACGCCACCGGCGGCACGCTGTTCTATGCGCCGGGGCTCGGCGCGCCGGACGACACCATCGCCGCCGTCGCACGGCAATCGGATTGTCTGCTCGTGGACGGCACCTTCTTCACCGAAACCGAGATGATCGACCAGGGCGTGGGCGTGAAGCCCGCCGCGGCAATGGGCCATCTGCCGCAGTCCGGCGAGAACGGCATGCTGGCCTGGCTGGCGAAGTTTCCCGACAAGCGCCGGGTGCTCATCCATATCAACAACACCAATCCCATCCTCGACCCGGATTCGCCCGAGCGTGCCACGGTCGAAAACGCCGGGGTGGAAGTCGCCTATGACGGCATGGAAATAAAGCTATGAGCGTTGCCAACGACGGACAAAAGCCCTGGTCGCGTGACGAATTCGAAGCCCGCCTGCGAGCGATGGGCGCGCGCTATCACATCCATCATCCCTATCACCGGATGATGCACGAAGGCCGCTGCACGCCGGATCAGATCCGTGGCTGGGTGCTCAACCGCTACTACTATCAGGTCTGTATCCCCATCAAGGATGCCAACGTGCTCGCCAACTGTCCGGACCCGGCCGCACGCCAGCTCTGGGTCCAGCGCATCCTCGACCACGACGGCGCGCCGGGCGAAACCGGCGGCATCGAAGCCTGGCTGATGCTGGCCGAAGCCACCGGCCTGGATCGCGACCGCGTCGCCAACCTCACCGACTTGCTGCCCGGCGTGCGTTTCGCCGTCGATGCCTATGTGAACTTCGCCCGGCGTGCGACCTGGCAGGAAGCCGCCTGCTCATCGCTCACCGAACTGTTCGCGCCGGAAATCCATCAGCAGCGCCTGACCGGCTGGCCCGATCACTATCCCTGGATCGACGACACAGGGCTGAGCTATTTCCGCAAGCGCCTGTCGGAAGCACGGCGCGATGTCGAACACGGCCTGCGGGTCACGCTCGACCATTTCACCACCCGCGCCGAGCAGGAACACGCGCTATCGATTCTGCAGTTCAAGCTCGACGTGCTGTGGAGCATGCTCGATGCGATGTGGATGGCCTATGTCGAAGACCGGCCGCCGTATCACAGCTGCCCGGAGCCGCAGACATGAGCGCCGACACCCCCGTTTCCGATAGCGCCGTGCCACAGATCACCCGTGGCCATCGCCTGCAGTTCGAACCGGCGCAGGGCTGCCACGTCCTGCTCTACCCGGAAGGCATGATCACCCTCAACGACAGCGCCGCCGAAATCCTGCAGCGCTGCGATGGCCAGCGGTCCGTGCAGGCGATCTGCACCGATCTCTCGGCGGCGTTCGACGGGGCAGAGGTTACGGCGGATGTGCATGATTTCTTGAAGCTTGCCGCCTCGCACGGCTGGGTCATATTGGCTTGAGCCGAGTGCGATAGCTTGGGCAGCGCAGTCTGGCTATTACGAAGACGACGCTGCGCGCCTGGGACTTCCCCCCCCCCCGGGGGGTTGTGAGCCCGACGTTCGTTGCCGTCTCGACGCCATTTTGCGACTGTGTCGGAGGCAGTTGATGTAGGGCCGACAAACCAACGTTTATCGCGCTTACCTGTGTGGAATAGAACGACGGGGTTTGACCGAGTTCCCGGTTTTCTTCAAGCGGATAATCAAGCATTCCGGAATTGGTCGGCTTTGCTATATTGTGTTAATAAATCACACAGCGGTATCATTACATGGGCAGGACGACCAGTATCACCATCGGTTCTCAAATGGACGAGTTCGTGGGCAAATTGGTTGCCTCGGGCCGCTATGGCTCAACCAGCGAAGTCGTACGCTCCGCATTACGGTTGCTCGAACGCCAGGAACAGGCGACCGCCGCACTCCGGGCGGCTGTAGAAGCCGGAGAACGCAGCGGCGAGAGCGACGAATCGCTACGAGATATCGCCGTCCGGGTGAAGCATCGCCACGATGTATAGGCTGTCGACCCTTGCGGCTGAAGACTTTGCAACGATCTACGAATACACCCTGCTGAACTTCGGCGTCGATCAGGCCGATGCCTATACCCGGCATCTGGATCAGATCATGCGGCTGCTGGCTGAAACGCCTGATATGGGGCGCGAGTGTCCCGATATCGCCGAGGGGCTTCTTCGTCACGATCACCGTCACCACGTTATTTTCTATCGTGCCCGTGCGCACGACATATTCGTTATCCGCGTGCTTCATCAGCGCATGGAGCCATTGCGGCATTTCGATGATCTGGATATCGACTGATCGGGAAAACCCTACTCGGCGCGTTCGGCGGCAGCGGTTTGATTCGCGCCTAGCAGTTTACGGCCCCTCGCGTGCCAGCCGTGACCCGTGCAGCCGCTTGGAATTCTTCGGATTGCGAAACACGATCGGCTGGGCGGTGGGCGCTTCGACAGGCTGTGCGTTCGCGCGCTCGACGGCGTCGGTCACGAGATGATGCTGGGGTGATTTCGCACAGACCGGGTCGGTGGCGTACATGTCGCCGGTGAGCATATAGGCCTGGCAGCGGCAGCCGCCGAAGTCCTTGGTTTTTTCCGAGCAGCTGCGACAGGGTTCCTTCATCCAGTCGTAGCCGCGGAAATGATTGAAGGCGGGGGATTCGCCCCAGATCCAGTCGATGTCGTGATCGACCACGTTCGGGAATTCCAGGCCGGGTAGCTGGCGCGCGGCATGGCAGGGCAGGGCCACGCCGTCCGGAGCGATGGTGAGAAAGATATCGCCCCAGCCGCTCATGCAGGCCTTGGGCCGGTCTTCGTAGTAGTCCGGCACGACGAAATACAGCTTCATCGCGCCGCCACGCTCGCGGTATGCAGTCGTCACGCGTTCGGCATGGGCGAGCTGTTCGCGGGTGGGCATGAGCGCGTCGCGGTTATGCCAGGCCCAGCCGTAGTACTGGGTGTTGGCCAGTTCTACATAGTCGGCGTCGAGCGCTTCGGCCATGGCGATGATTTCTTCGATATCGTCGATGTTCTTTCGGTGCAGCACGATGTTGAGCACCATCGGGTAGCCGTGGCGTTTGATCGCACGGGCCATGTCCTTCTTCTTCTCGAAGCTGTCGCTGCCGCCGAGAAAGTTGTTCATCTCGGCGTTGCTGGCCTGAAAGCTGATCTGGATATGATCCAGCCCGGCCTCGGCGAGGCGTGCCACACGGGCGTCGTCCATGCCGATGCCCGACGTAATGAGATTGCTGTAGTAGCCGAGCTGCCGTGCTTCGGCCACGATTTCTTCGAGATCCTTGCGTACCAGCGGTTCGCCGCCGGATAGCCCGAGCTGGGCCGCGCCCATCTGGCGCGCCTGGCGCAGCACCTTCTTCCAGTCCTCGGTCGATATTTCATGCCCGATCTGCGCCATTTCGGTCGGATTACTGCAGTAGGGACACTGCAGCGGGCAGGCATAGGTCAGCTCGGCCAGCAGCCAGAGCGGCCGGGCCGGCGTTTCGCCGTCGTGGCGGGTGGGCAGCGTGGGCTGGATGGCGCTCATAATTGACTCGATGCGCACGAGAAAGGGGGCCGCGAAGCCCCCTTTGTCGTACGTGACAGCCGGTTTAGCGGTTGTTCACGTACATCGTGATTTCAAAGCCCAGACGCAGGTCGTGGGCCTTCGGGGTCGTCCACTGTTTCATTCCGATCTCCTTGGTTTTATCGGTAACTGGCAACCGTGATCGATGCATCGACCATGCCAGCCACGAAGCGTGGGTTGGTCCGTCAAGCAGTTGGGCACCAAGGCCTTTTTCAACCGCCAACGCAGCGCGTCGGCGGTGGCCGATCGTTGGCCAGAATGGCCAGTATTGGCTACTCGGGATGGCCAATACTGGCCGCCAGGCCGGCCATGCAGGGCGTGGTGCCTCGGGCATTTCGGGGATACGCCCGCGACGGCTAGACTCGCGGAATGATTCTGCGTCCTGCCGATTCGCTCAAGCGCCTGATCCAGCGCTATCAACTCGCGCTGCTGCTGGTATTGATGGCGGCCGCGGGTTTTGGCGCGCTATGGGCGAGCTTCTGGCAGGCGGGCTATCAGCGCTCGCTGCGCTCCAACGAACTGCTGATCGAAGCCCAGGCGGTACGCGGCGACCTGTATCGTCAGATCAAGACGGTCGACGCCTATGCAAGCGAGGGGCCGAGCGACGACTACTGGCAACGGCTGTATCGCATCGACGAGCATTTCTACCGGATGCGCCAGGTCGCAGATACCCCGGCAGAACAGGCCAGCATCGCCCGTATGGAAGCCGCCTACGGCCTCATTCTTGCCGCCATGAATCGGGTGGTGACCACCCCGGACAGCGACGCGAATCAGGCCGCCTTCGATACCTGGCAGACCGGCGATTTCGAAAGCGCTTACAGCCGTCTTACGCAGCAGGTCGCAGCGCGCCGCGATGCCCTGGCCGAGCGCATGGGCTTGTGGAACCGCATGGCCCCATGGCTGGCCTGGCTGCCGCTGCTGTTCGGTATTGCGCTCGCGCTCTGGCTCAACCGCCGGTTCGTGCGTGAATTCCTGCGTCCGCTCGAACGGCTGGTGGCGGGCACCGGCGAAATTGCCCAGGGGCGGCTGGATTATCGGCTGCGTCCACAGGGGGTGGCCGAGGTTCGGCATCTGGCCGACACGCTCAATGCCATGGCGGCCGAGCTCGACCACAAGCGCCAGGCGCTGGTCGAGCGCGAGCGCGAAGCGGCGCTCGGCGCGCTCGTACCCGTTATTGCCCACAATATCCGCAACCCGCTGGCCGGTATTCGTGCCAACGCGCAGATGCTGGATCGCCAGGCCACGGCCGACGAGATCGAGGAAACCGGCGCCGACATCATGGACGCGGCCGACCGCCTGGAACGCTGGCTCGGCGCGCTACTGTCCTATCTGCATCCGCTCGATCTCGAGCGTAGGCCGTGCCAGCTGGATACCATCGTCGACGGTGCGATTGCCGCTCTCGGCGGTCGACTGGCCGCTGCCGATATCGCGCTGGAGCGCGAGCGTGCGCCGGTCGCGGTGAACGCCGACGCGCCGCTGCTGGAACAGGCGCTGCACGGCCTGCTGGCGAATGCGCTCGAAGCATCGCCGCCGCAGTCGCGCATCGTGGTGGCCACGGCGGTCACCGACGACGGCGCAGCACAGCTGGATATCGTGGATGCCGGCCCGGGCATGGCCCTAGTGCCCGACCTGCGTTCGAGCGCGCCGTTACCCACCACCAAGCGCCGTGGCACCGGTCTGGGTATTCCCTTCGCCTACAAGGTCATCCAGGCCCATGGCGGTATGCTGGAATACCTCTCGGCGCCGGGTGGTGGCACGCGCGTGCGTGTGAATTTGCCTGCGAGTAAAGCCTGATGAACGCGCCCCACATCCTGTTGTTGGAAGACGAGGGCGCGCTGGCCCGTGCGCTGGACCGGCGTCTGCGCCGCGACGGCTATACCGTGGCGGTGTGCGAGAACATCGCCAATGCCAAACTGGCCGCGCGTCGCCGGCCGCCCGATCTGGCGGTGCTGGATCTGCGCCTGCCCGACGGCTACGGGCTGGATTTTCTCGACTGGCTGCGCGGCGAAATTCCGGACATACCGGCGCTGGTGATGACCGCCTACGGCGAGCTCGACGATGCCATCGCCGCCATGCGCCTGGGCGCGGTGGACTTTCTCAAGAAGCCGCTCGATCTGGACGCCCTGCATCGCGTGGTCGCCGATGCGCTGGCGCGCGAAACCCCGGGCACGCGCTCGGCCCGCGACACCCCGACCGATAGCGCGCCGGACACGGCGCTGATCGGCAACAGCGCAGCCATGCGCGAGCTGTATGCCCAGCTCGATCGGATCGCGGCCCTGGGCACCGGCGAGGCACCGCCGAACGTGCTGCTCACCGGCGAAACCGGCACCGGCAAGGATCGTGTCGCGCGTCTGTTGCATGCGCGCTCGGCGCGCGGCGCGCACCCGTTCGTGCAGGTGGACTGTGCCGCCCTGCCGCAGGATCTGGTCGAAGCCGAGCTGTTCGGCCACGAAAAAGGGGCCTTCACCAACGCACATCGCGCCCGGCGCGGCCTGCTTGCCGCTGCCGGCGAGGGCACCGCCTTTCTCAACGAAATTGGCGAGCTGCCCTTGTCGCTACAGGCCAAGCTGCTTACCGCGCTTGAAGCACGCACCGTGCGCGAGATCGGCGGCGATACCGAGCGCGCCATCGGCGCCTGGTTCGTGGCCGCGACCAACCGCGATCTGGCCGCGATGATGGCCGCCGGCGACTTTCGCCAGGATCTCTACTACCGGCTCAACGTGCTTACGTTGCACCTGCCGCCGCTGCGCGAACGCGGCGACGACGTGCTGGCCCTGGCCGAACACTTCGTTGCGCGGACCGCCGAACGCTACGGCCGGCCGGTGCCCGATATCGACGCCCCCGCGCGTGCGGTGATACGGGCATATGCCTGGCCGGGCAACGTGCGCGAACTGCGCCACGTCATCGAGCGCGCCGTGCTCGTGCATGCCGAGCACGTGGTGGAAGTCGCGCACCTGCAGTTGCCGATGCCCGCGAACGCGGACGGGCCGGGGCTCGGTACCGGGCCGGACGAGGCCACGCCCACGCTGGCCGATAGCGAACGCCATCTCATCGAACGCACCCTGGCCGAAACCCGCCACAACATCTCGGCCGCTGCCCGTCGGCTGGGCCTGAGCCGGGGGGCGCTGCGTTATCGGCTCGAAAAATACGGGCTGACCGGCGATTGAAGCGATGCCTCAGCCATGCGCGGTGTCGAGCTGTTGTTCCAGCCAGTGCTGCAACCTGTGGCGCGCGCGGCGTCGGGTCATGCGCTTGGTGCTGATGGCGACCGGGCTCATCAGCTGGTTGTCGTCGCCGCGCACCAGGAACTTGCGTTGCGCGCCGATCACGCCGCCTTCCGGGCCGTAGCTTGCGATCACGGTGACCTTGAAGTTGCGCACCGACAGACTGCGCAGCGGCTGGCTTTCGTCGGCGCTCAAGTCTTTGTGCCGTTTCGCGGTCTGGCGCAGCAGCGAACGAAAGGTCCCCAGGTTCATCTGCTCGCCTACGCGCAGCGGCCCCTGGCGGGTGACTTCGCGCGGATGGTTCTCGCTATCGCGCGGCTGGGCTTCGTCGAAGTCGGTGATGGCCTCGGTGTATTCGTTTTCCTGCGTGTTGTGCCGTGCACGGATCGTCATCGTGATGCTGTGGATATAGATCGGCTCCTGACTCATGTTGCTGATCAGGCAAACCGAATCCACCTGCTGGCCCCAGCCCTGGTTGATCAGGATGCGCGCCTGGCGTTGCCGCCGAAAGCCCGAATAAAGCAGATGCGCATAGAAAAGCCATACCGCCAGCGTGCCGACGCTGGCAAAGAAGGACAGGGCCTGGGCGTTGTTATTGATCCATTCCCACATGGTCGCGTCGGATGTTGCCGGGTGGTGGTTGCCGGGCGTGGATGCAGCCGGCGGCGTGTTGCGGATCGCCGGTGGTCAGGTCGGGGGCTCTGCGCCGCGGTTTTCGGTCATGGTCTGTAAGCGCTGGCGCAGCAAGCGCACATCGCGGCGCGATGTGCGCAGGCGGGTGCCCTTCGGGTCGGGCCGTATCTGGCCGTTGTCTGAATCCACGAAGAACCGGTGGGCGGCGCCGATCATCTGTTCGTATGGCCCGGCGGTGATCACCGCCGTAATCGAGAACGACTCGAGCCGTTGCCAGAGTTCGGCGTCATCGTCGGCTTGGAGCAGGCCGGCCTTGCGCGCCGCCTCGGCCACCAGCCATCGAAACGGCCCGAGTACCAGTTGCTGGCTCGACCCCACCGGGCCCTGGCCGATGTCCTCGGCGCTGTAGCTTCGCGGCTGTGCCTGCCATTCCTTTTCCACCGGCGCGGTGTGGTGACCGCCGTCGCTTTCATGAAGATCGACGAACACGCCGCGCAGGAAAACGAACTCCTTGCCCATATTGCTCAACAGGCAGGTCGAATCCAGGCCGCTGCCGTTGCCCTGGGTGATGAACAGCCGTGTCTTCTGCTGGCGGCTCTGGTTCGCGGACAGAATCTGGCCGTAGACCGTCCATACGATCAGGGTGGCCGCCGTAGCGATCACGGTCAGTGCGGCGGCATTGTCACTGATGAGTTGCCACATCGCAGCGCTCCGTGGCGCTAAATGGATGCGCAATATAGGCCGCGCAAACCAGGGCGGTATATCGTGACGATCCGGTGGGCAAATGTACGGGTAGCGTAGCGCCAGGGCGCGGTGCTAATCGCCCGGCCGGCTCGAAAAACCGGCCGGGCATGGCATGGTGCGTCGCGGTGGCCAGCGCTATGGCCGGCAGCCCCGCGCGCCATCCGCGTGGGCGGCGTCCGGCGGTTGCGGCCGGTCGCCGGGCTGGGCCAGACAAACGATCTTGGTCAGCGTGGCCACCGAGGCGATATCCAGCTTGGCCATGATGTTGGCGCGGTGGCTCTCGGCCGTGCGCTTGCTGATGCCGAGCGTGACCGCCACCTGACGTGTGGTCAGGCCGTCGGCCAGTGCCCCCGCGATTTCGGCCTCTCTCGGGGTGAGCCGTTCGAGCTGGCGGGCATAGGCCTGACCGGCCTCGTGCTGCCCACGTTGGCGTGTGCCCCGGCGCAGGCAGCATTCGATTTCGGCGAGCAGCTGCTCGGCACGCGCGGGTTTGGTCAGAAACCCGGAGGCACCGAGCTGCATGGCCTCGACCGCTAGTCGGATCGTGGCATAGCCGGTGATGAACACCGTCCTGACACCCAGCCCCGCGGCGCTGATCTTGCGCTGCAGTTGCAGGCCGTCCATGCCGGGCAGGCGCATATCCACGAGCGCACAGCCCGCGTCGATGCGCGGCGCGTGGCTCAAGAATCGTTCCGCGCTACGAAAGCAGCGCACCGCGTAGCCGGCATCGCTGGCCAGGCATTTCAGGGATTCGCGTATCGCGTCGTCATCTTCTACGACATAAATGGTCTCTTTCACTTATTTGCTCCTGGGCGATTCTTGCGTTTTGCGTTATTGACGGGAGCCCAGGCCTTGTATGAGCAGGCGTGCCTTGACCTGCAAGGGGCGCATGCCCCGGTCCGTTGGATTGCGATGAATGATGAAACGGCAGCGGCTGTCCGGACATACAGCCATGCCGTGACCCGTCTATCTACGACCGTTCGCCAGCATTTCAAGAGTTCATTTATCGCGCCCGATCGCAGGAAGCGCTCGGCGCAGCAGGCGCTACAGCGCAACGACGAACAGGCCGAGCTAGAAACGCGAAATGCGCCGAAGCCCGCGATACCGCGTCGGCACGAGCCTTGCGGGCGCGGCCCGCTGACGCAGGGGTGAGGGCGGCGGGTGCGGTGCGATATATTTGTATCATCCAGCCATTATGTTGAAGTCTGTCCCCGATGAACGTCGTTGCCTTTGAAGAGTTCGGCCCCGCGCATAATCTCGTGCTGGCCGAACGCCCCATGCCTGTCTGTGCGCCGGACGAGGTGCTGATCAAGACTGCTGCCGTGAGCGTGAACCCGGTGGATGTCAAAACCCGCCAGGGCGAAGCGCTGGCCTCCCAGCTTGACCACGCGCTGCCGCTGATCCTGGGCTGGGACGTGGCCGGCGAGGTCGTGGCCGTCGGCGATAACGTCAAGCACCTGAACGAAGGCGATGCCGTATTCGGCATGATTCGCTTTCCCCTGCCGCCCAATGGCTATGCGCAGTACGTCACTGCGCCGGCGGACGAACTCGCTGTCATTCCGGCCGGTGTGTCCTGGGAGGCCGCCGCGGCGAGCACGCTGGCTGCACTCACCGCCTGGCAGGCGTTCACCCATTTCGGCGAGCTCAAGGCCGGCGATCGGGTGCTGATTCATGCCGCCAGCGGCGGGGTGGGGCATTTCGCGGTGCAGATGGCCAAGCACATCGGCGCGTACGTCATCGCCACCTCGTCGGCGAAAAACAAGGCATTCGTCGAATCGCTGGGGGCCGACGAACATATCGACTACAAGGCGGAACGTTTCGAAGACGTAACCGGCGATATCGATTTCTGTCTGGAAACCCAGGGCGGCGCCCAGTTCCAGCGTTCGGTGAGCGTCATGCGCGATGGCGGCACGATCATCAATCTGCCGTCCGGGCTGGTCGAAAGCGATCGCGAGGCCGCCGAGGCCAAGGGGCTGGTCGTGAACTATTTCATGCATGTGTTCCCCAGCGGCGAGCACATGCACGAGATCGCTGCGATGCTGGGCGAGGGTACGCTGGTGCCGCATATTTCCGAACGCTATGCGCTCGAAGACACGGCCGCCGCCCACG
This sequence comes from uncultured Salinisphaera sp., assembly GCF_964012375.1. Taxonomy (NCBI): domain Bacteria; kingdom Pseudomonadati; phylum Pseudomonadota; class Gammaproteobacteria; order Salinisphaerales; family Salinisphaeraceae; genus Salinisphaera; species uncultured Salinisphaera sp. The sequence goes on along the minus strand of NZ_CAXGSH010000007.1, from coordinate 34,483 downwards.
AACATATCGAAAGCGGGCGTACCGTCGGCAAGGTGGTGATTACGCTGTAACGCATCCGTGGCCGATCCGTGGCGACCGTATCGCGCTCGATCGGACGCGCCCCCGCGCGTGTAGGCTGATGCGTTCGAGGCCGGTGCGTGGATAGTGGGATGATCGAATTACGTCAGCTGCGCCAGTTCGTGGCGGTGGCCGAAGAGCTGCATTTTCATCGCGCGGCGAGGCGGCTGAACATGTCCCAGCCGCCGTTGAGCGCGGCTATCAAACGCATCGAGGACGAGGTCGGCGAAGCGCTCGTCGTACGCGGCCAGCGCGAAAACCTCCTGACCGCGGCCGGTGCGGCATTTGCCGAACAGGCACGACAAACGCTGGCCGCGGCGGAGCGCTGCGTGCCGGCGGCCCGCGCGGCCGCAGCCGGTCAGACCGGGCGGCTGCGTATCGGCTATGTCGGCAGTGCGATGTACGGGCGTCTGCCGGCTGCGGTACGGGCATTTCGGCGTGCCTGGCCGCAGGTGCGGGTGGACCTGATCGAAGAAACCACTGCCGGCCAGATTCGAGCCCTGCACGAGCAGGCCCTGGACCTGGCCGTGGTACTGCCGCCGCTGGCCGATGACCGCCACCTCATACTGCAAGCCTTCGATCGCGACCGGCTGGCCATCGCGGTGCCGGCGGAACATCCGCTGGCAGGCAAAGCCGATCTTTCGGTCGCCGACCTCGCCACCGAGGCGTTCGTATTCTGGCCCGGGCATGAAGGCCGCGGCTTTTTTCGGCGTGCCTTCGATCTGTGTCATGCGGCCGGTTTCGAGCCGGACATCGTCCAGGAAGCCCGCCAGATTCACGGCGTGATCGCGCTGGTCGCGGCCGAAGCCGGCGTGGCCATCGCGCCGGCGAGCATGGCCTCGGTACGCAGCAACGAAGTGCATTACCGCGTTCTCGACGGCGATCCGGCGGCCGTGTTCGAGCTGGCCGTGGCCCGGCGTGGCGACTGCGATTCGCCGGTGGTGAGCAACTTCCTGCACGGCGTGCAACAGCCGCGCTGATACGTGCGAAGTATCGCCGAGCCGCCTCAAAGGTATTAGCCGGCGGCGCGGGCGGTGCCTAATCTTGCCGGCTCATTTTTCGCCCACGAGAGCCCCATGCTTGATTTCAATAAACGTATCGCCCTGATCACCGGCGCCGGGCGCGGTATCGGCCTGGCCTATGCCCGGGCGCTGGCGGCCCGCGGCGCCCACGTGGTGGTACACGACGGCGGCACCCGCAACGACGGCAGCGGCCGCGACGACACGGTGGCCGAACACGCCGCCGAAGATATTCGCCAGGCGGGGTATTCGGCCGAGGCCGCCAGCGACGACATCGAAACCCGCGCCGGCTGTCGGCAGCTGGTCGAACGTATCGTCGCCGAGCACGGGGGGCTGGATATCCTGATCCACAATGCCGGCTGGGTGGGCTACGAGGCCATAGACGCGCTTACGCCGGCTTTTCTCGAGCGGGCCATGGCTATTCATCTGAACGCGCCCGCCTGGCTTGCCCAGGCAGCCTGGCCGGCGATGGTCGAACAGGGGTATGGCCGTATTCTGCTTACCACCTCCGACCGTGCGCTTTATCCCCAGTATGCCCAGCCGGGTCTTGCGGCCTATGCGGCCACGAAGATGGCGGCGGTCGGCCTGATGAATGCGCTGGCACTGGAGGGCGCGGCGCACGATATTCGCGTGAACGCGATTTCGCCGGTCGCCAAGACCCGTATGTGGGGCGTGACCGAGCAGCCGACCGAGCTCACCCCGGACAGCGTCGCCCCCGGCGCGGTGTTTCTGGTCAGCGAGGCCTGTGGCGACAGCGGCTGGGTTCTGCGTGCCAGCAACGGCCAGTTCCATGCCGTGCGCGCCCAGGAGGCCGCGGGCGTCGACTACCCCCGCGATATCCGCGGGGTGGCCGCCGATAGCGCCGAAAGTCTCGCAGCACGCTGGGCCGAGGTGGCGCCCCTGTGCGCGGAATATCGCGCGACCGGCTGAGCCGCGTCGGCGGACGGGTTTTGCGGGGCGATACCTAATTCCAATACAATGGAAATCCGCTCCATGGCCATTCTCAACGATGGATAGCGCCACCCCGCAGGATTTGCACCGTGCGTTCGCAGAGCGTATCAAGTCGTTTCGCACCGCCCGCGGCATCACCCTGGTCGGCCTGTCGGCGCTGACCGGTATCGGCAAGTCCACGCTGTCGAATCTGGAGCGCGGCCAGGGCAACCCCACCATCGAGACGATATGGCAGCTCGCCCAGGTGCTGGACGTCGGCTACGGGGAGCTGGTGGGGCATGCCGCGCCGCAGGCGTCGGTGGCCGCCGGGGTTTCGGTGGCGCTCGTCGATCGCGAAGACGCCGAGCGCAGGATCGAGACGTTTCGCATGCGCTTCGAAGCCGGCGCCTGTCGGCCGGCCGATGCCCATGCCGCCGGCGTGCGCGAGCACGTGTTGGTGCTGCGGGGCAGCCTGACGGTGGCCACGCCGGCCGGTCGGGCGCTGCTGCGGGCGGGCGATGCCTGGACATTCGCGGCCGATCAAACCCATCGCTACGAAGCGGGCAGCGCCGGCGCGGCCGCACTCGTATCGGTCGTCTATCCCAGCGTGCGGCCAGCATGAGCCGGCGGCGTGGTCTGCTGCGTGGCCTGCAGTCGGCGGGGCCGATCTGTCTGGGCTATATCCCGGTGGCCATCACCTTCGGCGCCGCGGCCACGAGCTTTGGCTATCCCGTCTATGTGCCGCTGCTGTTCTCGGCCGCGATCTTTGCCGGCGGCAGCCAGTTCATCCTGCTGGCCGCGCTGCACGACGCCACGCCCTGGCCGTATGTGGTGGCCCTGTGTGCGCTGGTCGATTCGCGGCATATCGTCTACGGCGCGTTTCTGCGCCGCATATTCCCGACGCGCCTTTCGGCGCGCTTACCCCTGGCCATGGGCCTGACCGACGAGGTGTTCGCTACCGCGCTTACGCGGCGCGATGCCGCGCCGGGCCGGCAACTCACCGCCTGGCTCGCCGGTCTGGCCGCGGCGGCTTATCTATCCTGGGTCGCGGGTACGGCATTGGGGGCCGTATTGGGCGCGGTGCTCAGCCATGCGGCGCCGGCGCTCACCCAGGCGCTGGATTTTGCCTTGCCAGCGCTGTTTCTGGCCCTGGCGCTGGACAACCTCGACCGCGAGACGGCCGCGCCGCTATTGGCCGCTGCGGTGGCCGCGCTAGCTGCAATCTGGGTCGGCAATATCGTGCTGGCCCTGGCGGCCGGCGTGGCCGCCGCGACGGCTGTTGCGGTATGGCGTCGTCGCGCGGCGGCGGCATGAACGACGCGTCGCTGTTCATTGCTATCGCTGGCATGGCGGGGGTGACCGCGTTCAGTCGTGTTCTGCCGTTCTTGTTGTCGCCCCGCAGCCGGCTGCTCAAGCTGCTCGCGGGCGATCACCCGGCGATACGGATCGCAGGTCCGGCGTTGCTGGTGGCCCTGGCCGTGGCGAGCCTGGCCAGGCCGGTGATCGAAAGTCCGACGCGGCCGACGCTGCTGAGCTACGGCATCGGCGCGGTGGCGACCGCCCTGGTTCTACGCTGGCGCCAAAGCGTGGGCCTGGCCGTGGTGGCGGGAATCGTTGCCTTCGGGCTCGCCGGGCCGGCCACGCGCTGGCTTTTGTCCTAGAGCCGCACGCGGCCCGGCCGTGCGTGAATCAGGCAGCGGCGAAGTCGTCGGGCAGGCGTACGAGCGTGGCGCCCCAGGACAGCCCGACCCCGAAGCCGACCAGCAGCAGCAAGGCGCCGGGTTTGATCTGGCCCCTGGCCGCGCCGCGCTTGATGGCGATCGGAATGCTGCAGGACACGGTGTTGCCGATGTCTTCCATGCAGACCACGAAGCGCTCGGCCGGCAGGTCCAGCTTCTTGCGGATGCCTTCGAGCACGGTGGCACTGGCCTGGTGAGGCACCATGGCATCGATGTCGTCCAGGCTCACGCCGGCTTTGGCGCACAGGGCATCGATGGCCTTGGGCACTTCGCGCAGGGTGAACTCGATCACCGCGCGCCCGTTCATGTAGATGTTGTGATCGCTGCGGGTATTGCCGTGGCGGTCGGTGTATTCCTCCACCGGGCGGTCGATCGCGCGGTTGCGCAGGCCGCTGTTGGGCACGATCAGATCCTGGGCGCCGGAGCCGTCGGTGCCGTAGACGAACGGGCCGATCGCCTCGGCGCCGTCACCGGCGCTCATGAGCGTGGCCGCGGCAGCATCGCCAAACAGCGCGCGCACGCTCTTGTCGCCGGGATTGACGAACTTGCTGTAGGTATCGGCGGTGACCAGAAGCAGCTTCTTTGCCTGGCCGGTTTCGATCAAGGCCTTGGCCACGCCCAGCGCATAGATATAGCCGGAACAGCCGAGATTGATATCCAGCGCGCCGATATGCGTACCCAGGCCCAGCCGTTGTTGCACGAGACAGGCGGTGGTCGGGGCGAGATAGTCCGGCGTCTGGGTGCAGAAAATCAGATAGTCGATATCGGCCACGTCGGTGCCGGTACGCTCGATCAGCGCCTCGGCGGCGATCACGCCGAAGTCCGAGGCGCATTCCTCGTCGGAGGCGACATGACGCGCGCGGATGCCGGTCTTTTCGGCGATCTTTTCCAGCGGCCAGTTGGGGAAACGCGCCGCGATTTCCTCGATCGACTCGGTGCGCGCCGGCAGCATGTACTCGATGGCATCGATCACGGCAGCCATCAGCGACGGCCTCGGCGGTGGTTGAGGGCTCGATAGGGCAAGGTATCTCTCCCGACGACAGCGGCAATCACGAGTCTATGCATAACACAGGCGCCGACGCGCAAAACGCTCAATATCGGCGTCCGTACGGTGCGCGTCAATGCACGTACGCGAGCGTATGCTGCGCTTGGGTGCGAGCAATGCCGCCAATGCGCAGGTCGCGGGCGCGTGCGGAGCCCGGCAATAGCCGGCGTGACGCGGCGCAGCATGCGGGGCTGCTGCGCCCGGTGCCGGCTTAGCTCACCCGATAGCTTTCGATGAAGCGACGGTCGAGCCAGTGCTTGAGCCACACGCTGGTCCGGCCCAGCCACCACCGTTGTCCACGCGTGGCCAGGCCGGTGCCGTCGCCGAGGTCGAGGATCGATAGCCACTTCGATTGGGGGTCGTAGCGGTCGAGCGTCTGGCCCCGCAGGCTGGCCCGCAGGTTGGCCAGCAGCACCGGCGCCTGGCGAACGCCGAAAACGCCGAGGCGCGCCAGCGCATGGCCATGAATATGCGCACAGTCGCCCACCGCGAATACCCGCGGATCGTCGACGCTGCGCAATGTATCGTCCACCACCAGGCCGTCGTCGAAGGCGAGGTCGAGGTTGGCCAGCCAGGGCGGTGCGACCAGCCCGGTTGCGACGACGACATGCGCGGCGGCAATACGTTGGCCGTCGTCGCAGATCAGTTCGCCGTCGCAGCGTTCGGTTACGCGCCGGTTGTACTGAATCTCGATACCGAGTGCGGTCAGTTTTTCGGCCAGCCGCTTGCGTGCGCCTGCCGGTAGCGACGGGGCGAGGGTCGCGCCACCTTGCAGCAAGCGAATGGCGGGGCGCGCCGGCGCGGGTGCATGACGACGGGCGAGCGCAGCGATATTGGCGGCCACTTCGCAGCCGGTGGGGCCGCCGCCGATGACCGCGACCGGCGGTGCCTCGCCGGCGGCGAACGCCTGGCTCAGGGCGGTGCGCAGGCCCTCGAGATTGGCGATGGGCTTGACCGGCCAGCAGTTCGTATCGGCCGTACAGCCGCTGATCGTGTCCTGCGCCACGCCGCTGCCCACGTTGAACGACAGCCAGTCGTAGTCGAGTGCCTGCCCGTCGGCGAGGTGCACACGCCGCTGTGCGCGCTCGACCGACGCCACCTGCCCGGCCACGAAGGCGCCGCCGTGGTTTTCGACAACCGCGCGCGGGTCGATCTGATCGTCTTCGGCATCAAACCGGCCGCCGAGCATGCCGGTGGCCCGACCGGAGTACCAGAAGATGCCCGGGTCGATGAGCGTGACCTCGGCGCCGGCCTTGGCCAGCGCATCCGCATGGGCGGCTACATGCAGATGGGCATGGCCGGCGCCTACGAGTACGACCCGTGTCGAGGGGCTCACGCCGGCGTATCGCGATCCGGATGTTCCACCGGATACCCGGCCGCGCGCCAGTCGCCATAGCCGGCCTCGAGTACTTTCACGTCGCGATAGCCGTTGGCGGCCAGCGCGGCCGCACCGCGCGCAGCACGGATGCCGGCGGCACAATAGGTCACCACCGGCGTATCGTGGGTGACCGAGATCTGCGGCTGGGCTTCCAGCGTATCGATCGGGTGGTGCACCGCGCCCGCGATATGGCCCTGCGACCATTCCCCCGGCTCACGCACGTCGATGAAGCGCGCACCCGCCTGGTGGGCTTCAAAGGCGGCGTTGAGATCGAGCACGTCAACCGGCGTATCGGGCGCCGCTGCGTTCGCCCGGCCTGCGGGGGCCGTCGATGTGCTGCTTTGTTCCTGGCCGAACCAGCGACGCAAGCTGTCGATAATCGTCATAGGCGCTGTTTGCCTTCTTGTATGGCCTGCCCAGCCCGGTCGGCCGTCTCAAAGCGAAGGCGCGTCGAACCGGTCAAGCCAGGTTGGAAATGGCTGAACGTTGGCAAGGATGCGCCTCCCACGCGTATGCGGTCGAGTCTATCGGCCGGTTTAAAGCGCCCGGCTCGGCCGGGGACGGGCCGTGCTGCTCGTTTCAGCGCGTGGCGCCGGAGGTCACCAGACCGCGGGCCACGCCGATCGACCCCGCTACCACAACGCTGGCCGCGCCTGCGATACACAGCGCCACTGTCGGCGGGCCGGGAATGAAGTCCGAGAACGATGCCAGGAATTGCCCCAGGAAGATCGCGACCGAGAGATAGGACAGGTTGCGGCCGCGCACCTCGGCTGCGCTGCCTTCTACGGTCATGTGATTGACCAGCGGCACCGACAAACCGAAGCCGGTGCCCATGGCGATACAGCACAGCAGCAGCCAGGCGGTGCTGCTCACCCAAGCGAATAGCCCATGCGCGACAGCGAAGAATAGAAAGGCCACGGCCAGCGTGGCGAAGCCGCCCAGCCTGCTCACCACGCGCGGCATGACGAAGGCGGCGCCCACCGCGACCAACGAAATGAACGACAGGAAATACCCGGTTTGCGGTTCGCTATAACCCAGGGCATGCAAATGGATGGGCAGCTTGACCACCGCGAAGAAGAATATCGTCATCGCCGCCAGCGCGAGCAGGTAGACGGTTTTGAGCGTGGCCGACAGACGGCGGGCCTGCGCGGTGGGCCGTGGGTTATCGCGGGCCGCGGGTGGGCTTGGCACGCAGCATAGAACCATCCCCAGCATCAGCCAGGCGAACAGATAGAGCACAAACGGCCAGCGCCAGCCCAGGCTCGCCAGCTGGCCGCCGAGGGCGATGAAGATCACGCCGCCCAGTTCGATGGTCATGCCCTGGCGGGCGATCATGGTGAGCCGGTCCGGGCCGCTGTAGAACGCCGATATCAGCGCCGTGCCCGAGGTCATGACCAGCGCGGTCGCCGCGCCCAGCAACAGCCGGTTGGCGAATACCAGCCACATCCCGTGCAGGGCCACGGCGGCCACACCCAACAGCCCGTAGGCGAACAGCCCGGCACACAGCATGCGATAGGCCCCCAACCGATCGATCAGATGCCCGGCCACGGGCCCGAACAGCACCACGCCCAGCGCCGGCAGGGTGACCAGCCAGCTCGCCGCCGAGGCCACGCCCAGATTCTGCGCGATGCTCGGCAACCCGGGCACCACCACGCAGCCCACCATGATCGTGAGGCAGGCTACGGCAAGCAGGCTGAAGGCCGCGACGGGACCGGGTTTTTGCGCACTCATTTAACCACCTATCGGATACAATGACCGATAGACGGATATGTTAGGCCTGACACGCGGCGCGTCAAGCGGCAGAATCCCCGCATCCGCCTACCGCGCGTATCGTGTGCCCATGACAGAAGTACAGCAGTCCTCGAACGGCCAGGTCATCGCTCGTGCTGCCCAGATCCTGGCCGCTCTGGAAGCGGCCTCGGAGGGTCGTACCGTTTCCGAACTGGCGCGCACCACCGGCTTGCCGCGAACCACCGTGCACCGTCTGGCCAGCGCCTTGCTCGACCAGCAGCTGCTGGTCGAGGGCGAACGCGGGCTTCGGCTCGGCCCGGCGATTGCCCGGCTGGCCACGGCAGCGCATACCGATATGGTGGCCGTGGCACGCCCGCATATCGAAGCCCTCGGCCGGCGCACCCGCGAAACCGTCGACCTGTGTCTGGATCGCGGCACGCATGCCATTTCGGTGGATCAGTACGTCTCCGATCGTGAACTGCGGGTGGTGTCTCAGGTCGGCACCGCGTTTCCCATTCACTGCACCGCCCATGGCAAGGCCCTGCTGGCGGTACAGGACGAGGCACGGCTGGCGAGCGTGCTCGGCGAGACCTTGCAACCCTGTACGGCGGCCTCGCACACGCGCCTGACCACGTTGCAGGCGGAATTAGGCACGGTCCGGCGCACCGGCATTGCGGTGGATCGCGAAGAACACGCCGACGGGGTCTGTGGCCTGGGGGTGTACATTCGCACCGGGCTGAGCGGTAACTACGCCGTTTCGCTGGCGGTACCGGCGCTACGCTTCGAGCCGCATTACGACGAGTTGGCCGTGGCACTGCGTAAATGCCGGGCCGAAATCGAGGCGGTCTTTCAGGGCGGCGGCTAAAACTCTGCGCCCACACGTTACGCCCGGGCGTCGCCGGCGCCCGGCTGGGCCGTAAAGCCCCGGCTGTCCTGGATAGTGCCGGGCGAGGGGCGACCAATGCCGCTTCATCTTTTTGATAAGCATTCGTATTTAGCTTATTCTCGGGCACCTGCCGAGTCACCGCGCGGCGTACGCATAGAGCCACGCTGCGGAGAAGGTCATGTTCGAACTCAACGCCGCACGCTTCGAGGTCAATGGACGCTGTCTTCTCGAAGCCACCGATCTGCGTTTCACGCAGGGCTTGGTCTATGGCCTGATCGGGCACAACGGTTCCGGCAAGTCCACGCTGCTCAAGCTGCTGGCCCGCCAGCAGAGCGCCAGCCGTGGCCAGGTGTCCTTGAACGGGCGCGCCGTGGGCGAGTGGGGCGATCGTGAATTCGCCCGCGAAGTGGCCTATCTGCCCCAGCAGTTGCCGGCCGCCACCAGCCTGACCGCGCGCGAACTGGTGTCGTTCGGGCGCTACCCCTGGCAGGGTCTGCTCGGACGCATGACCCGCGAAGACAAGCGCGCCGTGGCCCGGGCGATGGAAATCACCCGTATCGAGGGCATGGCCGATCGCATGGTGGATACCCTCTCCGGCGGCGAGCGCCAGCGCGTATGGCTGGCCATGCTGCTGGCCCAGGGCAGCCGCTTTCTACTGCTCGACGAGCCGCTCTCGGCGCTGGATATCGCCCATCAGGTGGATACGCTCGCGCTCATCCGCGAACTGGCCACCACGCTCGGCATTGGCGTGATCATCGTGCTGCACGACGTGAACATGGTCTCGCGCTACTGCGATCAGCTGGTGGCCCTGCGCGGCGGCAAGCTGCTGGCCCAGGGCGCGCCGCGCGAACTCATGTGCGATCAAACGCTCGAGGAAATTTACGGTGTGCGCATGCGCGTGATGGCGCACCCGGCCGACAACCACCCCATCGCCGTCGTCCAGTGAGGCGGCGGGCCGCTGCCGCCCGTGCCGTGCCGGCACGGCGCGCGATCTGCATAGGCTGGCTGCTCGGGCTGGCCTTGTTTTTTTGTGCCGTGCCCGGCTTTGCCCAGGCCGAAGATGCCCCGCGCGTGGCCGTCATCGACTGGGGCCAGGCCCAGACCCTGATCGCCATCGGCGCACCGCCGGTGGCCATGTCGCAGATTCCGGCCTACAACGAATGGGTGGCCGCGCCCGACGTGCCCGAGGGTGTGCGTGATCTGGGCCTGCGCGTGCAGCCGAACATGGAGCTGCTGTCGCAGCTGGATATCGATGTGATCACCATTACCTCCATGTATTCCGGCCTGCGCGAACGGCTGGCCCCTATCGCGCCGGTGAAGACGATCGATATCTACGACGGGCAGGGCGCTGTGTGGGAGCAAACCGTCGAATCCACCCGTCGCCTGGGCGCGCTGGTTGGCCGCGAGGCGGCCGCCGATGCGCTTATAAACGACACGCAGGCACGTATCGACGCCTGTGCGGCGCAGGTGCCCGAGCAGACCAAGCCGCTGCTGGTGGTGCAGTTCATGGATGCCCGGCATGTGCGTGTCTATACCCAAAACAGCCTGATCGGCAGCGTGCTCGAGCGCATGGGCATCGCCAACGCCTGGCAGGCCGGCGGCAACTACTGGGGCTTTGCCACGGTGCCGCTCGAACGGCTCGCCTCGATCGATAACGCCCGCATGGTGGTGGTCAAGCCGCTGCCCGTGGGCGTGGCCGAAGAGATCGACACCAGCGTGCTCTGGCATCACCTGCCGGCCGTGAACAATGCCCCGGTGCTCTACGTGCCGCCGGTATGGGGCTTCGGCGGGCTGCCCTCGGCCAGCCGCTTTGCCCGTGTTCTGGTAGACGCGCTGGGCGAGGACTGCAGCGCCGGCCGGGCCGGGTCATGACCACGCCCTGGGTCACACCGGCGCGTTTGTGTGCGGGCTTCGCGCTGCTGCTGGCGGTGCTGGCCGCCTGCGTGCTGCACCAGAACTCGGCAGTAGGCATTGCCGCCCTCTGGGCCGACGGCAACGATATCGCCGGCGTGCTGGCCCGCTACAACTGGCTACCGCGCGTGACCGCCGCACTCGTTGGCGGCGCCGGCCTGGCCCTGGCGGGCGTGCTGTTTCAACAGACCTTACGGAATCCCCTGGCGGCGCCCACCACGCTGGGCGTGGTCGGCGGCGTACATCTGGCCTTGCTTCTGGGCACGTTGTTCGCGCCGGCGCTGATGCTGCATGCACGCGGGCTGGTGGGCTTTGCCGGTGGTGCGGGCGCCATGGCGCTGGTGTTCGCGCTGGCCTGGCGGCGCAATCTTGCCCCCACGGTGGTGGTGCTGGCCGGGCTGGTGGTCAACCTCTATTTCGGCGCGCTCGCCGTGGTGCTGCTGCTGTTCAACGAAGAAGCGCTGCGCGGCATGATGATCTGGGGCGCGGGCTCGCTCGCCCAGAACAACTGGGACGGCGTGCTCTATCTGCTGCCGCGCCTGGCGATCGCCGGCGTGGCTGCGGTAGCCTTGTCACGCGCGCTCGCGCTGCTCGATCTCGACGATACCAACGCAAGAAATCTGGGTATCTCGCTGGCCTGGCTGCGGGCGGCAAGCCTGGGGCTGGGCGTGTTCGCCAGCGCCGTGGTGATCGTCGAACTGGGCATCGTCGGCTTCATCGGCCTGGCCGCACCGTCGATCGTGCGTCTGGCCGGCGCGCGCCGGCTGGCCAGCCGGCTTGTCTGGGCGCCGATATTCGGCGGGCTGCTGCTCGCGGTTACCGATCAGGTACTGGAACTGATCACGCTGAATTCGTCGATGCTCATCCCCACGGGGGCGACCACGGCCGCACTCGGCGCGCCGCTCCTGCTGTGGCTCATCCCGCGCCTCAATCTGGCACGCGAACCCGGCTCGCCGCCGTCGCCCGCGCCGCGCAGCCAGACGCCGGGCCGACTCGTTGCCGTCCTCGCCATTGGGCTGGTGGTGGCCGTCATCGTCGCGCTGTTCGTAGGCCAAGGCGCAGACGGCTGGGACTGGCCGTTCACCCGGCCCTGGGACGAAACCGGCCTGTGGCGTGTGCCCCGTGTGCTCGCCGCCGGCGCGGCCGGGGCGATGCTGGCCGTGGCCGGCACGGTCATCCAGCGTGTGTCCGGCAACGCCATGGCCAGCCCGGAAGTGCTCGGCATCAGTGCCGGCACCGGTCTCGGCGTGCTGGCAGTCGTGCTGCTCTTGCCCGGCGCCGGCGTGCCTGTGTTGTTGGGGGCCGGCATGCTCGGTGCGCTGGCATCGCTGGCCGTACTGGTCGGCCTCAACGCCCGCAGTGATTACGAACCCGAACGCGTGCTGCTTACCGGCATCAGCGTGCTGTTTCTGTTCGATGCCGTCTCCAAGATCGTGCTCGCCGGCGGCGACCCACGCACGCAGCAGCTATTGGCGTGGATTTCCGGCACCACCTACTACGTCGAACTGCCGCTGGCCGCGACCGTCGCCGTGCTCGGCCTCGTTCTGTTCGCCGTCGTCCGACCGCTACAGGTCTGGCTTGATCTGCTCCCGCTGGGCATGCCCACCGCCCGGTCACTGGGCGTCAACGTCGGTATCAGTCGGTTGCTGCTGCTGGTGCTGGTCGCGCTGCTCACCGCCGGCGCTACCCTGGTGGTCGGCCCGCTGAGCTTCATTGGCCTGCTGGCACCCAACCTCGTGCGCATCATGGGCCTGGCCCGTGCCCGCCACCAACTCGCCGGCGCGGCCGTTCTCGGCGCCCTGGTCATGGTCATGGCCGACTGGGTCGGCCGCATGCTGCTATTCCCCAGCGAAATCCCAGCCGGCATCGTCGCCACGCTCATCGGCGGCAGCTATTTCATGTGGCGGTTGCGGCGGCTTTAGGCAAGATTATTCGCGAATAAGGCCACATATGCGTTTGACTGCACCAGCATCTTCACATAGTCGACCTTGATGCCAACCGTCGTTCCCAGCTTCGCACGTCCCAGCGGGCGCCGTGCAGCGCGTAGATCGTTCCGCCATAAGGCCGCCGGAAATCATCTATGGCCGACTACCAGTTTGAACTGCGTTCTAAAAGCCGCGAGTACGCGCCCGGTTACGGAAAACTGAGCTGAGCCGTCCTCCCGCCATCGACGTTGTAAATCTGCCCGGTAATGAACGCAGCCTCATCAGCAGCGATAAAAGCCACCAGCGCCGCCACTTCTTCAGGGATTCCCGCGCGGCCCACAGGATGGATGCTGGCGATATTCCGCTCGAACGACGCTGGGTCGCCAGCGTTCTTGACAAGATCGGCGTTCAAGTCGGTGTTAATCCATCCGGGCGCCACGGCGTTGCAGCGTATGCCCTCGTGCCCGTGATCCACCGCCACGGCACGCGTCAACCCGTGAAGCCCAGCCTTGGCGGCGCAATAGGCTGCATGGTTGGGATTGGAAGCGAGGCCTTCGAGCGACCCTATGTTCACGATGTTGCCGCCGGTTTCGCGTAGAAACGGCAGCGCTGCGCGGATCAGCAGAAACGGTGCCGTCAGGTTGACGGTGAGGTTGCGCTGCCACGCCTCGGGCGACATATCTTCTATCGATGCTTCCTGCATCATGCCGGCGCTGTTGACGAGCACATCAAGGCGACCCGCCCGGTCGATGACACGAGCCACAACCTGCGCCGGCACTTGCGGATCCGAAAAGTCAGCCGGAATCGAATCGAATTCCTTGTCCGCGCCGCGCTGGGTGGTGAACACAGTAGCGCCTTCGTCACGCAAGCGGCGTGCGATGGCGCGACCGATGCCAGAGCGCCCGCCGGTGACCAGCGCCACCTTGCCTTCGAAGCGATTCATGCAACGACTCCCTCACGATCTTCGTTAATACGCGTTATCCAGCTGGCGATGTACGTCCGCTGAATCGAAATGCGCACGCTTCGTTCGGATCTTGCCGTCTTCGATCGTCAGCCACATCGCCAGGGAAAAGCGCACACGGTTGCCGGTGGGCTCGATGCCGTTAGCGTTACCGGTATGTAGGCCATCGAACAGCATGTATGCCGCCACTTGATCGCCTTCAGCCAGCAATTGTTGGATGGAAAATTCGAACGGCGAGAAAGAATCGAAGTTCTTCTTCTCCGAGCCGATGAAGCCGTCGACGCCGTGGATAGGTTCATCGACTTGCAGGTAGAACACGAAATCCTCGTGACAACAGCGTGCCGCCGCCTCGTAGTCTTCGCGGGCAATGGCGTTGTAGAAATCGCGAACGATCTGCTTGTTTTGGTCGGTGGACATGATCAAGGCTCCGCAGATTAGAACGAGTAGGCTTCGTCGTCGGCCGGAACGAGTACGCGATCGGTCATATCATGCGCCTGCACGTATTCGCGCAGTGCATTTCGGCTCAGCGCACAATGGTTGACGGCGTCGAGGTGGCTGGCCACGAGCGTCGCCTCCGGCATCGTTTCGTAGACTTTGGTCACATCGGTCGTACCCATGATGATCGACCCTAGCCCAGGCACCTGCGCATCCCCGGCATTGAGTACGATCACGTCAGGGGTGTGCCGCGCGAGATTGTCCTCGACGTGACGGTTCCAGACCGTATCGCCCGCCACATAAAGCGTGCGCGCCTCGTCCGGATGTTTGAATACCACGCCACAGACTTCGCCCAGAATCTCCGGGATCGCCGCGAGCGCTTCGTCACTGCCGTGTTGACCGGGTGTGCGAATGAGCGATACGCCGTTGAACTCGCTATTTTCAGTCAGCACGCGCACGTCCTCGAACCCCTGAGACGCAAGGAGTTCCGCGTCGGCCGCATGCTGGGCGAATACAGGCAAGTCCTTGGGCACATTGGCAATCGCGGCCTCATCCCAATGATCGTCGTGCGTATGGGTCACGATCACGGCGTCTACGTCCAGAATCTCTTCCATCGACGTCTGCAGCGGAATTCGCGGGTTACGCAGATGATCGTTCAGCGTGCCTTCGAAACCCGAATAGACTTCCGTATCGCCAAGGTAGGGGTCGAGCAAGAACTTCACCCCACCGATGTCGATACGCAGAGTGGCGTTACGGATCTGTTTCAGTTTCATGGCTATGACTCCTTTTAAGGACCGATCGGTCCAAATTGAACAAATAAAATATCGACGCGCTCTCTGACTCAATCGAGGATCGCTAACAACTCATCGAGTGCATGATTCAGTCGAGTTTGAGGACTACCCGCCCGGACCAACACCTGGAAACCGGGAAACGCGACAACCATGAGTTGTGCGATATTCCGCGCATCGCGCCGCGTGGCGATACTGCCAGCACGCTGCCCTCGTTCGATTGCTTCGGCCAGTGCGTCCTCGATCTTTTGAAAATCCTCATCAACCCGCGTGGCGATGGCCTCGTCGTGTGGTGCCAGCTCGACCGCCTGATTGATACTCATGCAACCATTGATGAATTCGGGCGCTTTCGCATCCGAGACGATCATGCGAAAGAACGTTGCAATCGACTCCTTTGCGTTGTCGCCTGCCAGCACCCGATCCATGTCACGCAGACGGTCCGCCCGGTAGCTGTCGAAAGCTTCCAGCAGGCACTCGTGCTTGCTGGCGAACGTGTTGTAGAAACTGCTCTTACTCAGGCCCGTCGCCCGCATAAGGTCCGTCATCGAAGTGGCTTCGTAGCCCTGGTGCCAAAAGACTTTGAGCGCTTGCTGGAGCACCTGCTTCCGATCAAATTGTTGCGGTCGAGGCACCGGCGACTGTCCTGCGGTGTGTACTAGCCGCCATTATGGACCATTTAGTCCAGAATGCCAAGTTCTTTTCGTGCGCGTAACGTTCATCGTGAATGAGCGTACGAACTCAAGCGATTGATGGCGCATGTCTCGCCGTCAAGCAACGCGACCGCTCGGGCACGCCGATTTTTGATCCACATGACGTGGTGTCGGCGCCACCCACGCTCGTGAATACGGCGATGGCTATTGAAAAGGCGTTGAGGCGGCGGCTCGTAGCGGCGGGCAAGAGCCGCCCATTGCCATTGTTCCTGCCAGGTTCGCAGATCGAGTTCGAACGTCCACGCCCGTCGATCCTGCTGATGCAGAAACCAGTACGAGGCGGCGATTCCTTTCAGATCGATCAACTGCTCGCAGGCCGCCTTTTTCGTGCCATCCGGCATGGCCTGATCCATCTTGTCGCCGTCGATCCCGCCGTCGATCACTACATGGCTGATATGGATACCGTCGCTCGCATGCTCTTTGGCCAGAGCCGCTGCGAGATTACCCAGCCCACCTTTGGCCGCATTGAAGGCACCGTAACCGGCGCGGCCCCGAAGCGAGGCGCTGGCACCCGTGAAGATCAGCGTGCGCGGTACACTCGAACGCTGTCCGGCCGCGCGCATGCGCCGTACCGTTTCGCGGCCGAACAGAAAACCACCGAGACAGATCGTACGCCAGCTCTGCTCGAAGTACGAAGCGGTCATATCGTGGATACGACCGGGCGTATTGTTGCCCACGTTATAGATGACGCAGGCGATATGGCCGCCGGCAGCTTCGACCGCATCGAACAAGTCGACGACACTCTGTTCGTCGGTGGCATCCGTAACACAGGCCGAAGCCTGCCCGTCTGCTGCTTTGATCGCAGCAACCGTGCGATCCAGTTTGGCCCGGCTACGGCCGGCTACTTAGACATGATGCCCGCCTTCAGCGAAGCGGCGGCAAAGAGTGGCGCCCAAGCCCCGTTCAGGGCCGACGTCGAGTACTATGGTATGGGCTGTATTCGTCGACATCATTTACCTTGCTTTGGGTCGCTCAATAACACTCACCGTATTGGATACGCGACCATCGTGCTCGAAGCGCTCTCAAAACACCGTGTAACCCGACTACCAACGCAGGGATTGTTGCGACACGCGCTGCCACGAGCCGCTGCGGCAAGACAACCGCCCGCAAATGAAGACAGCGAGGGTTGCGCCAGCACGACCAAACCCAGGCCCGGAAGAGGTCAGGGCCAGCCGTGTTCTCGTAGATCAACCGCCTTACAAAGTTCTCTAGCACTCCTGACCAGCCTCCGTATGCCGTCAGCCGAACCTGCCGGCTGACGGCATGTGCATCACGGCATTGGCCGCCGCTATCTAGGCTCGCGAAACGGCAGGTGATGCAAAGCGAAGCTCTTCCGACATAGCGCGCTGCAAGGTGAAGCACATCCCCAGCAGCACAAAGCAGAATGGCAGCCCGGACGCCACCGAAGCGGTCTGGATCGCGCTCAGGGGATTGCCGCCACCGAGTGTGCCCGCTATCAACAGAACCGCGGCGATCACGCCTTCGAGGATGGCCCAGAACAGACGCTGTTGCCAGATCGGATGCGGATCGCCGCCGTTCGTGAGGATATCGACCACCAATGAGCCGGAATCCGAGGAGGTTGCGAAGAACAGTGTGACCACGACGATCTGCAGCATTGCGGCGATGCCGGCGATCGTGCCGGCTACCGGCAAGGCATCCAGTACCACGAAGATCATATGCGAGGCATCCGCGTCGAGCAGTGCCTGGTTGCCGCCGCCCTCGAGCAGACTGTACAGGGCCGTTCGGCCGAAGATCACGAACCAGATGATCGACGCACCACTGGGCACCAGCAGCGTGCCGAGAATGAACTGCCGGATCGTGTACCCGTGCGATATACGCGCGATAAACATGCCCACAAACGGCGACCAGGAAATGAACCAGCCCCAGTTGAACAACGTCCAGGCGGTCTGGAACGCCTCGCCCTGCTCGTCGGTAAACAGCCGCAGGCTCGTGAGCGGCAGATTCTGGATGTAGTAACCGAGGTCGTTGCCCAGATAGCTGAGGATATAGAGTGTCGGGCCAGCGATGAATACAAACAGTGCCAATACGCCGGCCAGTGCGGCATTGAATAGCGACAGGCGTCGTATACCCGCACTGATGCCCATCATCACGCTGGCGATCGCGACCAGTTCGACCACGAAAATGATCGCCAGCTGTGTGCCGAGCCCGCTGCTGACCGGCAAGAGGCTGCTGAGCCCGGCTGCGATCTGGCTCGCGCCCAGACCGATCGACGTCGCCAAGCCGAACAAGGTACCGAAAACCGCCAGTATGTCGATGGTATGGCCGATCGGGCCGTTGATCCGGTCACCGATCAATGGGTAAAACGCCGAGGCCGGCTTGAGCGGCAAGCCGCGGCGATACGAGAAATACCCGAGCGCCAAGCCCAACACGATATAAGCGCCCCACGGATGCAACCCCCAGTGATAGAAGGTGTAGTTCATGCCGGTCTTGGCCGCCTCTACGGTTTCGGGTTCGCCGAAAGGCGGATTCTGATAGAGCATGACCGGCTCGGCCACGCCGTAGTACACGAGCCCGACGCCCATGCCACAGGTGAACATCATCGACAGCCATGAGAACGTACCGAACTCGGGCCTCGAATCGTCCGGGCCCAGGCGCAGATTGCCGGCGCGGCTGAACGCGACGCCAAGCACGAACACCAGAAAAGCGGCCATGCTGAATACATAGAGCCAATCGAAATAGGTCGTGATGAAGTCGTTGACTTCATTGGCGACCCCGGCAAACGGTGCCGGCGCAAGCGAAGCCCAAGCGACCATGACGAGCATGATGCCGCCGGATATCAGAAATACCGGCGGATTTGTATGGGTTTGGATATAAGTTTTAAGTCGGGACAAAACGATGATCCTGTTGATATTGAAGCCGTGACGATCGGCTCAGTCGGTCGGTTGAGAGGCATTCGCCCGGTGGCGGCGCTTGTGACGCAATGCTTCATTCGCATCCATTTCCTTGGGCAGCCGCAACGCCCACTGCAGCTCGGCTCGACCGAAGCCGAAGCCGGCCAGCACATGGTCATCGCGAGACAGCAGCGCCCGCAGCCAGCGACGGTTGTGCCAGGCGAGCAGCCGTACACGGATATGCTGGATCAGATCCAGCGACGGCATGGCGGGCGCGTAGATATAGGGTTTTTGCGCGGGCTGACGATCGCGCGGGTAACGCGCATCGCCACCCGCTAGATCGAGATCAGCTAGAACGCGCTCACGTGTGCGACGTGCCTGTGCTCTCTCGGTGCGCTGTGTCGCTGCCGGCTTATCGTGTGGCTTGTTGCATCTATCCATGACGCGGTCCGAACGTATCGATCGAGGCGCGCAATATGGACTTGCCAAATTAATCTGTGAAACGCTTATTATTGATTCATCTATCAAATTATCTGATACGTCATGCGCGCCCCTGTTCTCGATCTGAAGGCACTACAAAGCTTCGTAGCTATCGTCGAGAGCGGCAGCTTTACAGCCGCCGCAAAGCAGATGAACTATTCGCAATCCGCGATCAGCATGCAGCTACAGCGTCTGGAAGAATCGCTCGACGTCGCGCTACTGGCACGCACGTCGCGACAGCTCAAACCGACGCGGGCCGGGCGCGAAGCATTGGGATACGCACGTGAAATGCTTCGACTGAATGCGGAGCTCAGAGAGCGGCTGTCCGATAGCGAAATCGCCGGTAAGGTCCGGCTTGGATTACCCGCGGATTTTGCGCTCTACCTGCCGGAGACGCTGGCATTGTTTGCCGAGCGATACCCTCAGGTCGAGATGGAGGTGCGATCCGAACTGAGCGTGACCCTGGTCAAGCAGGTGACGGCTTGCGAGATCGACATGGCGATCGTTACTCGTGAATCGAGCGCACGGGGCGGCAAGCAGTTACGCCGCGAGCCGCTGGTCTGGGTCGCAGCGCCGGGGTCGGGCGCGTATCTAAGGCGCCCGTTACCTCTGGCGGTATGGCCCCAGGGTAGCTGTGCTTTTCGGTCGGCCGCAACGGCAGCGCTCGACCGCGCGGGGATAGCGTGGCGCTCGGCCTACGAAAACCAGGCATTCGGTGCGCTGCGCGCGACCGTCATAGCGGGCTTGGCTGTCACCGTGGCCATACCCAGCATGGTCGACTCGGAACTTCGGATTCTTCAGCCAGAAGAGGTTGGTTTGCCGGAGTTGCCGACCATCGATATCCGACTCTATCGAAGCACCGGCCGCGCGACACTTGCCGCCACGTCGCTCGCTGATCTTATCGTCGAACGAGTTCAAAACATCGGCAGTTACCTTAGGGATATGCCCGCTCTTGGCCGTTAGCGGCCCAAAGCGGACGTAGTCATCGTGAACTTGCAGGGCGCGATTCCCTTGTCTTCGTCGACGGCTGGTGAGCAGTGCCTATAACCCGTTGATAAAATAACAGAAATAGCGAGGCGCTTTCAGCTTCTGCTTAAAGAACGCGTCGCCTTTTCGTCTCCTCTCAGCAAGCTAGAAGCTATTTTAAAAGTGCACACGCCGCCCGATAAGAGCAGTGCCAAGATCATCCGTTTGCACAAAGTGCGGCAGGCTCAAGCTTGCCAGGCTATCTTGCAAGCACGCGAAGAAGGTTTAAGGCACGAGCGAAACGGTGGCTTGCTCGTCGAACACAAAGGAAGGAATTACCTACCCAGCTCGATGCTACGAAGCGTTATTGCTCGAACGCCCGGAGGGATAAAAGCGGTTGAGGACAATGGCCTTATGATAAACGGCCGCGCCATATGTTAGCGGGTAAAAAAGTGCGAAGTCCCGCCAAGTTGATCCTGCTTGCTTTGATACTCGTGACCATAGGCGGGTGCGCTCAATCAGGTACGGAAGAAAACGACAACACGGTACAAAAGCTCCGGACAAAGTTGAATGATCGATATAGTGAGATTGAGCAACTCTCAAACTATTGTGTCGATTTGCCGGAGCTTTCGAGGATGGAAAGCGATGGGGACTACACCCTTATAAGCTCGGGCATGCAGTTGCGGAGTAATGTCGCGGCATCGATAACTCGTTTGATGAACGAGCTCGATGTCTCGATCCTGCGATGTTCAAAGACGACTAACGACGGTAAAAAGTTATCTGCGTCGCAAATCTACAATGAAGCTACCGGTTTCGTTTTCGCTGGCACAGCGAATGGATTCACGAGGGTGTACGGCGCCCCCCGAAGTACATTCTTCGACGAAGAAACTGGGCAAGGAACATTTATGGCAGATCGCAGCTGTGCCAAAGATTGTTGGTACCTTTTTACGTTCCACTAACAAGACTAGTGTTCGTTACCGTGTTGACGATACTTTGCCATCAATTAGCACGATGATTTGTCGTCGCATCAGGCTTGCGAATCGACAGTTACAAAGGCTGCTTCTGGCCGAAAGCAGACTTGAACTAACTCCCCCGGTTCTCGGTGCCGAGCTGCTCTCCATCAGCTTGGCGCAATCCGCGCGACCGCATCCTGACTGGCCGCATCTCGCGCCGCGCCGGTCAGTTCCGTCAACTGACCGCCGCGCATTTCCAGCAGGCGGTCAGCATGTTCGAAGTAGTGGTCATCGTGGCTGATGGCGAACACGGTATGGCCACGGGCGGCGAAGGCGGGGAGCAGTTCGCGGTAAAACACGCGGCGGAAGGTGGGGTCCTGGTCGGCGGCCCATT
Source organism: uncultured Salinisphaera sp. (assembly GCF_964012375.1). Taxonomy (NCBI): domain Bacteria; kingdom Pseudomonadati; phylum Pseudomonadota; class Gammaproteobacteria; order Salinisphaerales; family Salinisphaeraceae; genus Salinisphaera; species uncultured Salinisphaera sp. The sequence goes on along the minus strand of NZ_CAXGSH010000007.1, from coordinate 13,323 downwards.
CGTCGAGCAACAGGATGTCGCGGGATTCGGCCAGGGCCAGCATGAGGGCCACGCGTTTGCGTTGGCCCTGGGAGAGCTGGGTGTCGAGGATGCGTTCGCCTTCGAGCGCGAGTTTGTTGGTGAGCCCCAGGCGTTCGCGCCAGTCCTGGATGAAGGCGTCGTCCACGGGGGCGCCGTCGCTGGTGAGCAGTTGTTCGAACAGGTGGAAGTCGGTGAATACGGCAGCGAACAGGTGCTGTAGCGATGCGCGCCGGTTGGCATCGATGACGTGACCATCGACAAGAATCTGGCCGGATTTGGGTGCGTAGAGGCCGGTGATCAGGCGGGCGAGGGTGGTCTTGCCGCTGCCGTTGCCGCCGATCAGGAATACCAGTTCTCCGCGGCGCAGGGTGAGGTCGATGGGGCCGATGGCAAAGCCGCTGGGCGTATCGGCTTCGGCCTCGTCGCCGTCGTAGGCGAAGCAGACCTGGCGTAGTTCGATGGTCTGCCAGTCGGCGCTGATGGGCGCGGGTTGGTCGAAGCCGTGGGCGTGTTCGGCCAGGGCCAGCGTGCGCAGCTTGTCGAAGGCGACCTGGGCGGCGATGAGCGTGGGCAGGGCGCCGATGGCACCGATGAGTGGCGTGCGTACGAACAGCAGGGTGAGCGCATAGGTGGCGGCCACGGCCGGCGTCGCCCAGCCCAGGCCGTTGGCGAGGAAGAACACCAGCCCGATCGCGCCCAGCATCATGATGTTGGTGCAGTTGTTGGCCGACAGATGGAAGGTGTCGGCGCGAATGATGTGGCGCTGGTAGCGACGGGCGTTGTCGGTATAGGTTTCGTCGAACAGCCGGCGTGCGCGGGCACGGTTGAGGCGTAGTTCCTTGCGCCCGTGGATGACGTTTTCGTAGTCGCGATAGAGCGCGTCCTCGGCCTCGCGCACGAGCGCGATATGGTGATAGACGCGCCGCACCAGCCAGGCGCCGAAGCCCATGGTGGCGCCGATCCAGACCGCGGTAATCGCCAGAATGGACAACGACAGCCAGCCGAGATACAGCACGCTGGCTACGGTGAGAATGCTGCCCTGCACCAGCTCCGGCAGGCGTACGAAGGCGATGGTGACGTTGCGGATGTCCGACGACAGCGCTGCCAGCAGGCGCGCGCTGCCCAGGCGCTCGATACGCTCGATATCGGTATCCAGTATCTGTTTGACCAGGCGCGAGCGCAGATCGAACACGAAACGATGGCCGAGCGTGGTTAGGCCGAGCTGGGAGGCCAGCGAAATCGCCAGCAGCAGGACGATGAGGCCGAAGAACTGGGGCAGGGCCGACAGCGCACCGCTGCCTGTTTCGATCAGCCGCGAATTAATGAAGGCGATCACGCCGATGCCCAGCCCCGCGCTGGCCATGCTGCCGACGAGCACGGCAATGAAGGCAGCGCGATAGTCGCGCCAGATCAGGCGAAGCAGTTCCATTCGGGCGTTATCCGGTAGCGCGGTCGGGTTCGGCGCGGTGCATGGCGCGCGGGCAGTTGGAGCACAGATCCCAGCGCGAATCGAGATCGCGCATGCAGCACAGCCGGCGACACTGTTCCACGGGTTCGCCGTTGCCGTCGAGGGTGCCGGGCGGGCAGCGTTTGTGGATGCGGTGAAACGGGTTGAAGCCGCCGTCGGGGCGTTGCCGGCAGGTCATGAGCGCACGCACGGCAGCCAGGCGTTCGGGCGGAATGCGCTGCTGGCGTTCCAGCTCGCCCAGTGCCCAGTCGAAGTAAACGCCGGCATTGCTCCAGAACACCCGCGTGGAGAGCCGGCAATGCTGGGACAGCGTGGCGATGACCGGGGCAAAGGCATCATCCACGAGCGCGCTGAAATCGTGCCCCGGGCGGTCGCTCACGGGCGCACTGCCGGTCGCGAACAGAAACTGGGCCGCGGTCCCGTCGTCGTCGCAGACGACACGCATGCTGTTCAGGTCGAAATCCAGCGCGCGGTCGCTGGCCAGCTGCGCGACCAGGGTGGCGATGCCCAGCCGGGCAAAAAAGTATTTTGACCACTGCGATGCGCGGGCACGCGGCTCCGTGCATTCGTGGCGTTCGCCAAAATGCGTCAGCAGCAGATCGAGCCGGGCCGGATCGGTCAGGGCGACGGCCTCGATCGTAGCCGCCGACGGCGCTGCCTCGGCGTGCAGGAGCACGTCCGAAAACGAGGCGAGATCATCATGAAAATGGTCAGCGAACATCGCAGCCGGGCCGGTGGCTAGAGGTCTTGTGCGCCGCGCTCGCGCCAGACGATAGGAATGATTATCAATACGTTAACGCGGGCGGGCTACCCCTTGCCAGTTTATGCGGTAAGCTAGGCCAGGCTAATCTGACATTGCGCCTTGTCAGAAAGAGCGGAAATTGATATTTTTGAAGTCCGCCAGACCGCTGGCACCCACTTGCACCGCCACGGAGCGCCCCATGGCCGTTACCGAACTCGTGTCCCGCTTCAATCCGCTCACCTCCCATCCGAAGATCGATACCGATATGCATATCGCGATCATCGGCGCCGGGTTTTCCGGTCTGGGCATGGCCATCCGGCTCAAGGAAGCCGGTGTGGACAGCTTCACCATTCTGGAGCGCGGCAGCGAGGTCGGCGGCACCTGGCGCGACAACCACTATCCGGGCGCGGCCTGCGACGTGCATTCGCATCTGTACTCGTTTTCTTTCGAGCAGAGCGCGACCTGGTCGCGCAGCTTCGGCCAGCAGCCGGAGATTTTCGACTACATCAAGCGCTGTACGGACAAGTACAAGCTGCGCCAGCACGTGCGCTTCAACACCACCATCGTGGGCGCCGATTTCGACGAAGACACCGGCATCTGGAACGTGCACACGGCCGACGGCGAAACGCTGACCGCCAACGTCGTGGTGTCCGCCGTCGGCGCGCTGGCCGACCCGGCCTGGCCGCGGATCGAGGGCCTGGACAGCTTCACCGGCAAACTCATGCATACCGCCCAGTGGGACGACGACTACGATCTGGCCGGCAAGCGCGTGGCCGTGATCGGCTCCGGCGCGAGCGCGATTCAGGTGGTGCCGGAAGTGGCCAAGCAGGCCGAGCATCTGACCGTGTTTCAGCGCACGCCCAGCTGGATCATGCCCAAGCCGGATCGGCCCATCAGCGCCGAGAAGCAGGCCGAATACCAGGAATCGCCGTCCAAGCTGCATCGCCGGCGGGCCAAGATCTACTGGATCAACGAACTCTTCGCGCCTTTCGTCATTTCCGACTTCGGCCCGTTCAAGCGCGTGGCCGAGAACATGGCCAAGGGCCATATCAAGAAGCAGGTCAAAGACCCGGCCATGCGCAAGCAGGTTACGCCGGACTACAAGATCGGCTGCAAGCGCATCCTGATCTCCAACGACTGGTATCCGGCGTTGCAGCGCGACAACGTGGAGCTGATTTCCGACGGCCCGGCGAAGATCACCGAAAACGGGATCGTCACCCAGGACGGGCGCACCATCGAGGTGGATGCCATCGTCTGTGCCACCGGCTTCAAGGTGCCCAGCAAGGCCGCGCCGTTCCCCACCAAGGGCCGCCAGGGCGTCGACCTTAACACCGCCTGGGACGATGGCGCGGAAGCCTACAAGGGCGTGACCGTGTCCGGCTTCCCCAACCTGTTCTTCCTGATGGGCCCGAACACCGGCCCCAGCCATACCTCGGTGCTGGCCTTCACCGAACAGCAGATGGACTACATCCTGCAGGCCATCGCCCACATGGCGAAAAAGAAGCTGCGCTTCATCGACGTGAAGAAGTCGGTACAGGACAAGTTCAACCGCGGCATCCAGTGGCGCATGAAATACACCTCCTGGACCTCGGGCTGCAACAGCTGGTATCTGACCGATTCCGGCAAGAACACCACGCTGTATCCCGGCTTCAACTGGGAGTACAAGCTGCGCCTGATGCGCTTCAAGCCGAGTGAATACGAAGAGGTGAAGCAGAGCGCCTCGAAGACGGCGCGTTCGCGCAAGAAAGCGGCCTGACGGCAGGCTTTCACTGATTGAATCGACCCCGAGCGTTGGCACAGCGCTCGGGGTTTTTTATGAGCACTGCCGGGTACGCCGTATCTGGAACAATGCCGCGCTGCCCGCGCTGCCCGCGCTGCCCGCGTAGGTTGGCTTAGGCCACAGGCCGTAAGCCAACGCGGAATAGCCGTCGTTACCGATTTGGAACAGGCGGGTTGAATCAACACCGCCGGCTGCGTTCGGTGTTGGATTACGCTGCGCTAATCCAACCTACGTGTCGGAAGAGCCGGCCGAGTGAGTGCCGAAAGCCTCGTCGTTTGAGGCCTTCGCTTTCTGAATGAACTGCCGGGGCGAGTTTCGACTTAGGATTTCGCGCTGATGCGCGAGCCACTTCTCTTTGTTTGCCCAAAGAGAAGTAGCCAAGAGAAAGGGCACCCTGTCTTGCGCCGATGCTGCGCGTCGGTTCCCTGCGCGGCTGCGGCGTCAAGCGGGCCAGCCGGAAACTCGCTTCGCTCAAACATCCGGCTGACTTGATCCGCTTGTCGCCTCCACTGCTCGGCGCTACGCCCAAGGGGGCCGAATACAGACAAGCTCGCTGGCGCTCGCTCAACGTCACGGCTTTTGTAGTCGGCTTAGCGAAGCGTAAGCCGACAAGAACGCAGCCAAAGTGCCAGTTTTAAGTGCATAGTCGTATAGACGCCGTGCTAGGCGTTAGCCGACTGTATTTGGGCCCCGTGTGGAGCGAACGAGGAGCACAGGGCCGAAGGTGTCCGGCGCACGGTGCCGGTGCGCGTAGCATGTTTGAGGAGCGCCAAAGCGATTTGAGTTCTGCGCGCATCCCTTCGGCACGCGCATCGCAGAGGTTCGGCGCGCTTCGCGCCGACGCGCAACCCGCGCGTCTTAAGTTAGCAAGCTGACGTCCGGCCTGCGCTCTACTTATGGCCGCTGGGCGAGCCCCAACAAAAAACGCCCCGGCAAAGCCGAGGCGTTTTCTCTCCCAGTTCCAGCGACGCGGAACTAGAACTTCACGTTCACCCCGGCAATCACGCTGCGTCCCGGCTGGGCGACGCGCAGGAACGAGGTGCTACGCACGATCTCGTCGTCGAGCAGGTTGTCGCCGCGCAGATAGACCATGGTTTCGGTATCGTCGTAGCCGGCCAGGCGATAGCCCACGAAGGCGGTGAGGTCGGTATAGCCGGCGGTTTCGTCTTCCAGCGGGCCCTCGTTGTCCTGGCGGCTGGCGCGCAGGGCTTCCACGCTGCCCAGCCAGGTCTTGCTGTCGTAGTCCAGGCCCACGCCGTAGCGCCCGGGGGTGATACGCGGCAGGTTGGTGTCGTTGTCCAGCTCGGCCCGTACGTAGTCGCCCAGCACGCGTGCGGTCAGACGATGGGCGCCTTCGATCAGGTCGTAGCCCACCTCGGCTTCGCCGCCGTAGAAGGTGGCATCGGCCGCGGCGTAGTCGATGAGCAGGAATTCGCCATCCGGCGCGAACTCGCCTTCTTCGTTCACACGGTCGGCAATGCCGTCGGAAGCGGGTGTGCCGGTGCCGTCGGCGTCGACGCCGGCATCGACCGAGCGCTGGTAGATGTAGTCGTCGTACTTGGTATAGAACAGGCTGGTATCGAAGCGCAGGCGGCCATTGATACGCCGCAGGCCCAGGTCGAAGCTGTTCGCCGCTTCTTCGCCGAAATTGCCGTTGCCGCGTTCGTAGGTGAGCGTGGCTTCGTGCGGACCAAAGCTGTAGAGCTCTTCGGTGGCCGGGGCACGCTCGTAGCGCCCGGCGGTGGCGGTAAACACGTAGTGATCGCCGATGGTGCGCTTGGCGCCCAGCGATACGCTGATCGGGGTGTGGTCGGTGTCCGAACGGTCTTCGCTGGTGTCCTGCTCCTGGTATTCGACGCGCAGGCCGCCCTGCACGGTCCAGTTGTCGTCGAGCGGGCGTTGTTCGACCCAGAAGGCCGCCAGCGATTGCGTATCGGTGGCAGGGACGAACGACTCTTCTTCGCCATAGGCCTTGAAGTCGCGGTCGAAACCCTGCACGCCGAAAATGCCGGTAAAGCCGGCGACCGGCGCGTGCTCTGCGGCGATACGGAATTCGGTTTCCTTGTTGTCGAAGAACGCTTCCGGGGTTTCCTCGCCTTCGGTATGCAGGTAGTCGGTATAGGCGCCGGAGAATTCGAGCCGCTTGATGCCGGGAGCCACGTCGTAGACCTCGCCCTTGAGGTCGTAGCGGTCCTGGGTCAGACGGATCTGCGCTTCTTCGCCGGGGATGCCGTATTCGCGCCCGAAATGGCTCACCGCGCCGCCGACATAGCCCCAGTCGCCGGAATAAGACGAGCCGGCGCTGTAGGTGTCGGTATCGGTGGCGCTGTTGTCGATCAGGCGGCTGTTGTCGGCCTCGTAGTCGTCGGTCAGGCGCTTCAGGCCCTGCACGTTGAGGGCGAAGTCGCCGATGCCGCCGGTGACATCCAGTCGCTGCAGTCGCTGGCCCAGCGTGCTGTCGCCGCGTTCGAGTGTGGCCTCGCCGGTGATGCCGTCGGGTGCGGTCATGGGGATACGGTCGGTGACCACGTTGACCACGCCGCCGATGGCGCCGGAGCCGTAGAGCAGCGTGGACGGGCCCTTGAGCACTTCGACCTGGCGTGCCGAATAGGGGTCGATACTGACCGCATGATCCTGGCTGAGCGTGGAGACGTCGGCCGAGGCCAGGCCGTTTTCCTGTACGCGCACGCGCGCGCCAGACTGGCCACGAATGACCGGGCGGCCCACGCCCTGGCCGAAATCGGCCGAACTGATGCCGGGCGTGTCGGCCAGCGTGGCGCCCAGGCTCTGGCCGCGCTTGCGTACCAGTTCGGGGCCGGTAACCACGGTGGCGGCTTCGATGGCCTGGCTGGGGTCTTGATCGTCAAAGGCCAGGGCTTCGACCGAGATCGGCGCCAGCAGCGTGCTTTGGGCGGCGCTATCGCGGTCGTTGTCATTCGCGCGTTGCGGTTGGGCGAATAGAGGTTGCCCGGCCCCAAGCAGGCACATGCCGGCCGCGGGCACGAGCAGGCGTGCATATTTCGAGTAAGCCATGAGAAGAGTTCCGTCTGATATACGAACCCGCGACAGGGGTTCGAAGAAATGCCGCTACGGCGGCGCCTGGGTTGTTACGGTCAGACGAAACGTCGGGGTGGGGCCCGTGCGGCATGGTGGCCGAGCTGGATACGGGCATGGCCGGCATGGATCGGCTGCGCCGCCATGCGGGGCCGGGAAAGGAGGAGCGTCAGCGCTGCGGCCTGGGCCGGGGGTGCGCCGGGCGAATGTCCGTGTACGCAGCTCGTACAGGCATGATCGATATGGGCAACGTCGATCGGATGATCGAAGGCATGGGCGAACACGAGCGCCTGCACGCACAGCAATGCGAGCACCACGAGCGCACGACGTAAATGCCTGTTCCCCATCCCCAATCGAACTCATGTTCGCCGGCCGGAAAAGCCGGTCGGCGCGAATATTACGTTATAAAGTTGCAATAAACCAGCGAGGCGTCGCTTTTTATGGCGCTAAGCGCACCGGCGTCCGCCAAATCCCCGAGCGTTACGGCACGTATTCGCGCACGCCATAAAAAAGCCCCGCGTACCCAGGGCACGCGGGGCTGATACGGGTCTGACACACCCGTTGATGTAGCCGCGATCAGTCGCTGGCGCGTGTCACCTTGAATACGGTGCCGCCCGCATCGTCGCTGATATAGAGCGCGCCCTCGGGGCCCTGGGCGAGGCCGGCGGGGCGATGTTCGGCGCTGCCGGGCGAGGCGACGGTTTCGCCGCTGCCGGTAAAGCCGGCCGCCCCGGCGAAGTCTTCATAGTCGCCGCTGGCCTTGCCGTTTTTGAACGGCTGGTAGATCACCCGATAACCGGCCTGCGGGCTCGGCGCGCGGTTCCAGGAGCCGTGAAAGGCGATGAAGGCGCCGCCGTCGTATCGGGAGCCGAAGCCGTTGCCGTCGTAGAACAGGATGTCCATCGGTGCCCAATGGGCGGGATAGGCGGCCAGCGGTTTTTCGTAATCCGCACAGCGGCCGACCTTGTCGCCGTCGCCGCCGTATTCCGGGCCGAGCACTTTCTTGTCGGCTTTCGGGTCGTAGTAGCAGAACGGCCAGCCGAAATGATCGCCTTCGTCGATGGCGAACAGTTCCTCGGCGGGCAGATGCGCGCTTTGTTCCTGGGTGAACTTGTCCGGCCAGTTGGAGTGCAGCTGATCGCGACCGTGCTGGACGCCGTAGAGCTGGCCGTCGTACCAGTCGAGCGCGAACATGTTGCGCAGGCCGGTGGCGTATTCGGTTTCTGGCTTGAAGGTCTGGCCGGTTTCGGTGGCCGAGAAGGCCCAGATGCCGCCGTGGTTATCGAGCAGCGGGCAGGGGTCCTGGCCTTTCGAGCCGGGCTGACGATCGCTTTCCTGGCAGGCATTGGACGGCGCGCCGTTATTTACGAACAGCTGGCCGTCTTCGCTGATCGCCAGTCCGCGCGCGGCGTGCGACGACTGCTGTGGCAGGCCGGTGACAATATGTTCGGGCTCGCCCTGCGGCACCAGGTTACCGTCGAGCTTGTAGCGGTAGATATCGGTGACGGTGGCGGCATAGAGCCAGCCGTCGTGAATCGCAAGACCGGTCCCGCCGCCTTCGCCGAAGGTCTTGCGCTCGTCGGCCACGCCGTCGTCGTCGCTGTCGCGAAGCGCCATCAGGCCGTGGCCGTCCACATCGTTGGCCAGATTTATATAGACGACACCGTTGTCGGCCACCGCCAGATGTCGGGGCGTGCCGGCATCCTTGGAGAACTGCGTTGCACAGAAACCGTCGGGCAGAGCGAGCCCGGCGCTGTCGCAGCCCTCGGCCGCGCTTGCACTGCCGGCCGCAAAAAGACCCGTTGCAGCCAGGGTGGCGGCGCAGAGCGTGGAGAACGTCAACGTTCGCATCGATGATCCATTGATGGTGACAAATCCGTGCGTCGGTTATAGCAGTTACCGAAGATCCCACGCAAAACCCCATAAAAACGATCAAGCAACTATTGAAACGTTTATCGGCGGCCCTATCTTTCCTGACGTAGCAACGCAGCCCGTTGATTGAGGGCGAAAAATTAAGGAGGAATGATCATGGCCATTCAGCGTTATCAGAACCGTTTCGAGCCGAGCAGCCTGCTCGCCCAGTTCAACGACGAGATCAATCGCATGTTCGTACAGGACAACAATGCCTTCCCCGCGCTTTCCGGCGGGGCGTGGACGCCGAACGTGGATATCCGCGAAACAGGCGATGCCTATCACATCGAAGCCGAGGTGCCGGGCGTGGACCCACAGGCGATCGAGGTCACCCTCGACAAGGGCGTGCTCACCCTCAAAGGCGAGCGCAATGAAGAAAAGACCGAGGAAAACGGCCAGGCCCGCTATCGCGAGCGTCGCTTTGGCTCATTCGTGCGTCGCTTCTCGCTGCCGGAAACGGCCGATGAAGACAATATCGACGCCCGGGCCGAACATGGTGTGCTGCGGCTGACCATCAACAAGAAGGCCACCGCCGAGCCGCGCCGTATCACCGTGCGTAGCGGCGAGCAAACGACCCCGGCCGTTACGCAGGAGCGGGAAAAAGCGAGCGCCTGAGCAGCGCGGTTAAGCCGGAAACGGGGCCAGTCGGCCCCGTTTCTTTTTCAAGGAATCTCTGCATAACCTCTCGCGGCTCGCGTTCGCCCTGGAAAGACTTTCAAGGTCAAATGCGTTGCGACAAGACGTCCGAGCGCAGCGCCTGCCTCATTGGCAGGTCAAGCTCGGCAACGCAGTCGCAGCGTCTGTGAGGCCGAACCCCTTCGGGGCCGGGGCTTTGCGCGCGCCTGGTCGGCGTCGAGGCAGTCGCACCGTGCAACCAGCACGCTACGCCTCCCTCTCCTTGCCAGCCACGCGCAAAGCACACCGGCGCGACCGTGACAGGTTGTGCAGAGATTCATTAACTTATAGCGGTCAGTCGGTACTCAGCGCGGCGGCCAGTGCGACAACCTGTTTTTTCGCTTCGGCTTTCGATTTCTCGAAACGCTCATCGCCGAATTCCTGGTATTCGGTACCCACGTGGTGGATGTTCTTCGCACCGAGATAGCCGGCCACGGAACGCAGATGCGGCAACAGATGCCCGGCCTGTTCGTTGAGCTGGCCGGCGCTGAAACCGAATTCGCCCGAGGATGTGAGCACCACCAGCTGTTTGCCGCCGAGTATCGGCTCCAGCGGCCGGTCGCCGCGGCCGAGATCGAAGGTGAACGTGCGATTGATGCGTACCACCTGGTCGACCCATGCCTTGAGCGCGGCGGGCATGCCGTAGTTGTACATGGGCGTGGTGATGACCAGCACGTCCGCTTGTTCCAGCTCGTCGATCAGCGTGTTCGACAGGGCCAGTGTTGCCGTGGCCTGTGCGCTGCGCTCCTCGACCGGCGTGAACGCGGCGGCGATCCACGCTTCCGAGATGGCCGGCGGCGGCTGGGTGCCGACATCGCGGCGAATGACCGCGGCCTGTGGCTCGGTCTGCTGCCAGCGGTCGATAAAACGGTCGCCGAGCATACGGCTGAGAGAGCGCGCCTGTCGGGCGCTGGCGTCGATACGCAAGATGGTGGTCATGGCGGATTCTTCTGCAACGGTGCATGGATAAGTTCAGCGCAACTATCCGCCTTCGCTAACAATCGTGACAAAGGCAAAGAAAACACCTATAGATGAACGAAACTCATCCGCTATAGAGCCGCTTTGTCGTTTCCTTCTCTTGCCGCACTGCGAGCCTTCGAGGCGGCGGCCCGCCTGGGCAGCTTCAAGGCCGCGGCCGAAGCGCTGCATCTGTCGCCCACCGCGGTGTCGCACCATATCCGGGGACTGGAAGCACAGCTGGGCGTATCGCTATTCCTGCGCCACACGCGCGCGATCACGCTCACCGAAGCGGGCGGGGTGTTGTCGCAATCCGCCTCGCGCGCCTTTGCCGAGCTCGAATCCGCAGTCGCCGCGATTCGAGACAACGAAAACCGGCTGGTCGTATCCACGACGCCGGCGTTTGCCACGCTCTGGCTGGCCCCGCGTATCGACGACTTCGAGCAGCGCCATTCGGGGCTGCGGGTGCAGGTTTTGTCGTCCACCGCGCCGGTTGATATGACGCGCGATCGCCAGGTGGATATTGCGATTCGCTATTCGGCGGCGGATGTCGTTGCGCCCGAGGGGCAGGTGCTGGTGCAGGAATCGGTGGCTGCGTTTGCCAGCCCGGATTATCTGGCCCGTCATGCCAGGCCGGAGACGGCCGAATTCCTGGTCACCCGCTGGGCATCGAATGGGCTGGCGCCGGTCGACTGGCGGGCATGGCAGGCTGCGGCCGGTGAAACGCTGCCCGATAACGCTACGGTGCGAGGCTTCGCGCACGAGCAGGAGGTGGTGCAGGCAGCGTTGGCGGGCAAGGGCGTCGCATTGGTCAGCGAACTGCTGGTACGGGATATGGTGGCCCGCGGCTGGCTCGTGGCCTGGCGGCCGACGGTGCGACTACCCGGCCATGTCTATCGACGGGTGGCCGGGCCATTGAGCGCCCACACCCGTCGCGTCGCCCTGTTCACGGCCTGGCTGCAGGACGCGCTTGTCTCAGATTGAGCCGTGGCGGGCTCTGCGCTCTAGCGAAACAGCGTATCGATATGGTCGGCGCCGATGCCGACCCGGTCGTAGTGCTCGCGGCACAGGGCGATATAGTCGTGTACGTCGAAATAGCCGTCCGACTCGCCGTTCTCGTCGAGCCAGATCAAAGGCCCCTTGACCACGAAGAACACGCGCATCGGATCTTCGTGCTCGTAGGCCACCAGCGTGTGGCCTTCGCCCGGGGTTTCGTAGACGAAGTCGCCGGCGGTAGCGATCCAGTCGTGTTCCAGATACCCCCATTTGCCGGAGATGGTGTAGGCGAACACTTCGTTGGGGTGATAGTGACGGTTGACCAGGCCCGCGCCCTTGGCCATGAGCACGTCGCACCAGCGGTTCGACGATGGCGAGATCCATAGCGGCCGAGACGACACGGTATCGCTGAAGGGCACGTAATAGCGCTCGTCTTCGGTGGGCGCATTGGCGATATGCACTTCCGGCAGCGTATCCGGCTTGAAGCTGTTCGGGATCGGCGGGATATCGCGCCAGAATTCGGCGGCCGGGCTTTTGGTGGCCATGGTGTCTCCTCGAGCTGATCGTTATAGGTCAGCGCCGAGTGTCGATGCGCAGGCGATCGTATGCAACGCCGCCCGCGGGCGTTAGTCGCTGGCGCGCAGGCTGGTCCAGGCCGGCTGGCGCAACACATCGCGTAGCGAGGCCAGCCCGGAGAGGGCGATTACGGCAGTGGCGCTGGTGATCGCGATCAGCCACAGGGGCCAGCGCCAGGCATAGCCGAGGTCGAACACCCAGACGGCGAGCACGATAGCCGTGACCTGGGCGATCGCGGCGGCCAGCAGCGATGCACACAGGCCGATGAGCAAGCATTCGCCGAAGGTGGCCTGGCGCAGCCAGCTTGAACGGGCGCCGAGTGCGCGCAGCAGCGCGGCTTCGCGCAGGCGCTCGGCGCGGCTGGCCTGCATCGCTGCCAGCAGCACCACCAGCCCCGCGGCCAGGGTGAAGCCGAATACCAGCTCGATCGCCAGGCTCAGCCGGTCGATCAGCGTGGTGAGCTGGTCGAGGATGGCGGCAATATCGATCACGCTGATATTGGAGAACTCGCGCACCAGCGCGCCAATCACGCCGTGGGCGCTGTCGGGCACGTACAGGCTGGTGATATAGGTCGCCGAGAATTCATCCAGCACGCCCGGCGCGAACAGCACATAGAAATTCGCCTGCAGGCTGGACCAGTCGATTTCGCGAATGCTTTCGATGGTCGCCGTGACCGGCGTGCCGGTGATATCGAAGGTGAGGCTGTCGCCCACGCCCACATCCAGGCGTTCGGCCACCGAGGTATCGATGGACATGCGAGGCTTGCCGGTATCGCCGGCATCGAACCACTGGCCTGCCACGATGCGGTTATCGTTTTTTAGCGTGTCGGTCCACGACAGATTCAGCTCGCGCCGGGTCAGCTCGCCGGCCTGCTCGGCCAGCGCCGCGTCGTCTTCGATCGCGGTGCCGTCCACTGCCGTCAGCCGTCCGCGGACCAGCGGGTAGAAGTCGGCGTCCAGGCCGGCTTCTTGCAGCCGTTCGGCGACCGCCGGCTGTTGTTCGCGGGTGATGTTGATCAGAAAACGGTTGGGCGCATCGGCGGCGATATCGGCTTGCCAGCCGGCCAGCAGGTCGCCGCGTACGATCACGAGCATGAACAGCATGGTCAGGCCGATGCCGAAGGCCACGATCTGCAGCGCGCTG
>NZ_CAXGSH010000006.1:0-59113 GCF_964012375.1 uncultured Salinisphaera sp. | reverse complement strand
TACAACGGCGAAACCGCGACCGGCCTGCCGCGGTTTGCCCGTTTTCTCCGGCGACGACCCGGCGGGCCACCGCCCGAACCGCAATCACAGCCCTAAGCCCTGGCTCAAGCGAATAGCCACCGCGAAGTGCCGACCACCGCAACCGTGGCCAGCATCAGCGCCGTGGGGTAGAAACAGGCAGTGAAACCCAGCGAGCGCGCCGGCGCGCCGCGTTCGTAGCCGGTGAAAAACAGAATACGGCCGAGCACGAACGCGATGGCCGCGAGCACCACGGACGACAGTGTGTCGATAGGCATGAGCAGCGCCCAGGCAAAATACGCGACCACGGCCAGCATCACCTGCTCGTGCGTGTTCTGGGCCAGCGCGCGCAACAACTGCACGCGCGACGAGCCCTCGGTGAGACCGGCGCCGTCGATATCTGCCGCATGAAAGAAGCGATGCTTTGCGATACGCCCAATCGCGACCATAAGGCAGAGTGCCGGCAATAAGGACGCACCGCTGGCAATCGACAACCGCGTGGCCAGGTCGTTGTCGAACGGGCCGAATACATCGACGAACGCGCCGCCCCACACCACGACAGCCGCCACGATGGCACCTGCGGCCATGCCGCGAAGCACGCCGCGCTGATGGGCCGATAAGTGCCGCATAGAAGCGCCGGACGCGTATTAGATTTTGACTTCGAATCCCTCGAACTGGGGCGGGCCGAGATAGATATCGCGGCGTGCGCCCGCATTCGCATGGGCCTTGCGAAAGGCCTCGCTCTGGGTCCAGGCCTCGAAGGCCGCGCGCGATTCCCACTCCGAGTGCGAAGCAAACAGGGTGTACTCGTCGTTGGTTGCGCCCTGCAACATATTGAACTGCTTGAAGCCAGGTACGCCCTCAAGATGACTGTCGCGCTCACGCCAGATCGCGAGGAACTCTTCTTCGCAGCCGGGCTTGATCTTGAAACGGTTCATGGCGATGAACATGGCCTGCTCCCATCTATGAAAAACCGTTGCGAGTATACGCATCGCCCGGCGGCCCATGACACGACGATCATTGCGCAATACAGCTACAATGGCGCGCTTTGTGAACGGGCCTCGCCGTCGCGCCTGCCCTACCAGGAGCCGTTTTGCTGATTCGTATTCTCGAAATCACGGTGCCGGTGTTCGGCATCATCGCCCTGGCCTATGCCTACGGTCGCCGGCGCCCGACCGATCTACGCGATGCGAACCGGCTCAACATCAACATCTTCACCCCGGCGCTGATCTTTCATGCCCTGACCGAGCGCTCACAGGGCGGGGACCACTTCATCAGTGCCGCGATCGGCGCCACGGTCATCGTACTCGGCTCGGGCCTGCTGGCCTGGGCCTGGGTACGATTCACGAAACGTGACCCGGCGGTCTATATCGGCCCGGCAATGTTCAACAACTGCGGCAACCTGGGCCTGCCGCTGGCTATCCTCGCCTTCGGCGACGATGCCCTGCCGTTGGCCGTGGTGCTGCTGGTCACTGAAAACCTGCTGCAATTCACCGTTGGCCTGTGGCTGCTGGGCGACTCGATTCATATCAAGCGTCTGGCGACCAACCCGATGCTGGTGGCCACGTTTGCCGGCGTGCTCGGCATGGTCATGGACTGGCATGCCCCCGCGATGATCGAGCCCGGTATTCGCATGCTCGGCGAGATATCCATCCCGCTCATGCTTGTCGCGCTGGGCGTGCGCCTGGCCGACGGCGCGCCGGGCCAGTGGTCCGCCGGCTTCTGGGGTGGACTGGCCTGCCCGCTCACCGGCCTGATCGTGGCCGTGCCCTGGGTATTGATCACCCAGCCCGCCCCGCCGCTGGCCGCCCTGCTGATCGTATTCGGCGCCCTGCCGCCGGCCGTGCTCAACTACATGCTCGCCGAACAGTTCGAGATCGCCCCGCAGCAGGTCGCTGCGATCGTGGCCGTCGGTCATGTAATCGCGCTGGCGGTCATACCGATTGCGCTTTATTGCGTGCTATAGCGCCTGGATTGCGATCGCTTGCCCGGTTACGCTTCATGCTGGAAAAGACGTCAGCGAAGCCGCGAGGGTAATTGGCTCGGATTCGCCTTGCCGTGCGTACACGCGAGTATCGTAATTCGGCTTTTTTGCACCTGATACCAAACCAGAAACGGAAATCGGCGCAGCGCTGCTCGCCGTATACGGCGGTATTTCTGCGGGTCCACTAGGGCGTCGAATTCAGCGTTGAACTCGGCTGCCAAGCCGGCCTGCTGCTGTTCGTACCACTGCTGCGCTTCAACCACATCGCGTCGACGCTAGACGTTGTCGATCAAGGCAGCTGGCGTTTGAGGCGCTCGCGAACGTCGGACCACGGACTTTCGTCAACCGGATTAGCTTCAGCATCGGCGATACGCGCATCCAGTAATGACTGCTCGGCGGCTGTTACCGGCACCTCTTCCGTACCAATCGTTTCCCACACCGCCTCAATGAACTCCAATCGCTCAGCGAGCGAGAGTTCTTTGACCTTGGATATTAGGTTCGTATCGATCATGGGTAGCGAATAGCGTAATCAACGCATCCGCAATACGCCCACAACGGACTGCCGGATTCAAACCGGCGGCAGCGCACGATTCATGTGGCCATTACCGATCGGCACGGGGTCGAACGCCAGCGCGTTCACGCCCTCGATACAGGCAATATTCAGCCCATACTCCGACGGGTTGCTACGTCGTTTGTGGTGGGTATACACGCCGCACAGGCTGCAGAAGAAATGTTCGGCCACCCGCGTGCCCCAGCGATAGACCGAAAGTACGTCTTCGCCTTTGACGACGGTGACATGGGTCGTGGGCACGCTGGCCATCACATACCCTTTTCGGCTGCAAAGCGAGCAATCACATCGTCTGAGATTCTCGAGGCCGTTATCGAATTCAATCGTCAGCTCGACCGCGCCGCAATGGCAGGCGGCCTTTCGAAATTCCGTCATGACGTTTCCTCACGGGCACTAACCTTCAACCGCGTCAAGATAGCGCATGTGTACCCGCACGCCGCAGCTCGGCTGCGACCGGGCGCTGTCATACCTGAACAACTGACACAAAAAAACCGACCGATCACACGACCGGCCGGCTTTTTTTGACGTGGGCTGTGAGTTAACCGATCAGTTCTGTTCGCTCAGGAACGGATAGTCGGTATAGCCCTTTTCGTCGCCGCCGTAGTAGGTGGCTTCGTCCGGCTTGTTGAGCTCGGCGCCGACACGGAAGCGCTCGACCAGATCCGGGTTGGCGATATAGGGACGACCGAAGGCCGCACCGTCGCCGAGACCCTTCTCGATGAGCGCCTCGGTGCTCTCGGCGGTGTAGTGGCCGCAGAAGATCAAGGCGCCGTCGGCGAAGCGTTCACGCATGGCCTGGCGAAACTCGTCGGTGAGCTTGATATCGCCGCCGGCCCAGTCGGGCTCGTTGATATGCAGATAGGCCAGACCGCGCTTGTTGAGCTGTTCGGCCATGTAGAAGGCCATCGCCTTGGGCTCGTCGTCGGTGAGCCCGAAGATTTCGATGAACGGCGATAGGCGAATGCCCACGCGATCCGCGCCCATCACTTCGACGACGGCATCGACGACTTCGAGCGGCAGACGGGCCCGGTTTTCGATCGAGCCACCGTAAGCGTCGGTACGCTTGTTGGAGCCGGTGGCCATGAACTGCTGGAGCAGATAGGCGTTGGCGGCATGCACTTCGACCATGTCGAAGCCGGCCCGCTTGGCCCGGATGGCGGCCTGGCGATATTCCTCGACCACTTCGGGGATTTCCTTGGTTTCCAGCGCGCGCGGCGTGGAGGAATTCTGCAGGCCTTCGCTGCCGTCCTCGAACTGGACGTAGGACTGGGCGCCTTCGCCGCGAATGGCGCTCGGCGCGACCGGCTTGCGCCCGTCCGGATGCACCATTTCATGGCCCACGCGCCCGACATGCCACAGCTGCAGGCACATGCGACCGCCAGCGTCATGCACGGCGTCCACCACGCCTTTCCAGCCGGCTTCCTGTTCGTCGGTGAAGATGCTCGGCGTGAATACATAGCCGCGCGCGGACTCCGAGATGTTGGTCGCCTCGGAGATGATCATGCCCGCACCGGCGCGCTGGGAATAATAGGTGCGCTGCATTTCGCCCGGCACCTGATCGCGACAGCGCGCACGTGTCAGCGGCGCCATGATCACGCGGTTGGGCAACTGGAGGGCGCCGAAATCGATCGGCGAGAGAAGTTTGTCGACAGCCATTGGATTTCCTTGATCGAAAGATCGTGTGATAGCCAAGGAGTTGGTGGTCGCGAATGGCAAATCAAGTCGGTCGTGCACAACGCTTTCTTGCGCCGAACGCAAAGCCGGGCACAAAAAAGGCCCTGCCGCAGCGCGACAGGGCCTGAACTCGCCTGGCTGCGCTTATTCGGCCTTGACCGTCAGCGTGCCCTTCATGCCGGCCTGGAAGTGGCCCGGGAAGGTGCAGATATAGGTGTAGTCGCCCGGCTCTTCCGGCGCGGTGAACGTCACCGTATCGGATTCGCCGCCGCCGACGAGGCCGGTATGGGCGACGATCTGGTCGCTCATTTCTTCCGGCACATAATCGTTGGCCTTGGCGCTCATCGCGGCTTCGTCGACCTTGGCCGCATCGGCATCCGCCTTGAGCAGAATCCAGTTATGCGCCATCGCCGCAGCCGGCAGCTTGCTGTTGTTGACCAGCTTGACCGTGACTTCTTCACCCGGCTTGACGGTGATCGATTCCTGGCTGAACCGCAGGCTGTTGGTGCCTTCGATCTCGACCGTCTTGGCCTGGGCAGCAACCGCCAGGGTAGACAGCGCAGCGAACAGCGTGAACAGGATCGTCTTCTTCAACATGTCGTTTATCTCCATTGATTTTGTTTATGCACAATGCAAGCAATACCGGCGATACGCAAGCTGTGACGGGTTCGCCACGGCATCAGCAAAGGCCACCCTATCGCCGCCCCAATCGCAACAAAGTCTAGTGAAGGCGGCTGAATCGGGGCTGACGCATCGCCATTGACCGCGGCTAGAACACGATCACTTGGCGGATGGCCTCGCCGGCCGCCAGCCGTTCGAAGCCGGTATTGATTTCGTCGAGCGTGAGCCGGTGCGTAAGCAGCCGATCCACCGGCAGACGCCCGGCCTGGTAGAGCGCGATGTATTCGGGGATATCGAGCTTGGGCACATGGCCACCCAGATACGAGCCCATGAGGGTGCGCTCCTGGGCCACGAGCTGCGTCGGGGACACCGGCAGGCGCACGTCCGGATGCGGCAGGCCGGCGGTGACCGTCTTGCCGCCCTTGCCGGTGGCCGCGAAGGCGAACTCCAGGGCTGGCTGTACGCCAGCGAATTCCGCGGCCACGTCCACGCCGCCGTTCGTCCATTCCTTGATCTTGTCGAGGGCGTCCTCGTCCTTGGTATTGACGGTGGCGGTGGCGCCCAGCTCGCGCGCACGCTCGAGCTTGTCATCGTCGATATCGGCGGCGATCACCTGCGACGCGCCGCCGGCAATCGCACCCAGTACGGCCGACAGGCCCACGCCGCCGAGGCCGACTACGAGTACGGTCTGGCCCAGACGTAGATTGGCGGTATGCACCATCGCGCCCACGCCGGTGAGCACGGCACAGCCGAAGATGGCGGCGATCTCGAAATCCAGGTTCTTGTCGATCTTGACCAGGGATTCGGTGCGTACCACCGCGTATTCGGCAAAGCCGGACACACCCAGATGGTGATACACGTCGTTGCCCTGCTCCTTGATACGAATGCCGTCATCGAGCAGGGTGCCGGCATTGTTGGCCTGTGCACCCGGCGTGCACAGCGCGGCGCGGCCGTCGGCACAGTAGTCGCAGTGGCCGCAGCTGGGCACGAAGGAACACACGATATGATCGCCGACCTCGAAGCCCTTGACGTTCGGGCCTACTTCGATGATTTCGCCGGCCGCTTCATGGCCCAGCACCATGGGCGTGGGCCGGGGACGGTTGCCGTCGATGGTGGACAGATCGGAATGACACAGCCCGGCCGCATGAACCTTGATGAGCACTTCGCCCGCCTGCGGCGCATCGAGCTCGAAGGTCTCGATCTTGAGCGGCTGGGAATCACTGTAGGGGCGTTGCGCGGACATTTCGCGCAATACGGCAGCTCGGGTCTGCATAAGAACTCCTGGTCCTGGGAATAAGACGGCGCCGGCGGCAGCCTGTGCCCAAATCTATCATTTGAAATGACGTTTCGGGGGTATGGATTTTACCGACGGGCTTCGAGTGCGGGCCGCAGTCGTGCAAGACTATGCGCATCACGACATCACCCGACGATCGCTGCGCTTTGCGTGTGCAGC
Organism: uncultured Salinisphaera sp.; assembly: GCF_964012375.1. Classification (NCBI taxonomy): domain Bacteria; kingdom Pseudomonadati; phylum Pseudomonadota; class Gammaproteobacteria; order Salinisphaerales; family Salinisphaeraceae; genus Salinisphaera; species uncultured Salinisphaera sp. The sequence continues at coordinate 52,795 of NZ_CAXGSH010000006.1, read as the reverse complement.
GTTTCGCAAAGGCTTTGACATGACCCCCAGCACCGAAACCTACCCCATTGATATTGCCGGCCTGCACCGCGAACTGCCCCTGTTCGAAGTGGCCGCGGGTACCCGTATCGCGGTGCTCAACGTACTCGGCGATACCGAGCTTGTAGAAACCGCCAGCCGGGCGCTGGCGGCAAAGCTCGAAGCCGTGGACTACAGCGTGCTGGTCACCGCCGAGGCGAAGTCGATCCCGCTGGTGCATGCGCTGTCGGTCGCCACGGGCAAGCCCTATATCGTGCTGCGCAAGAATTACAAACCCTATATGGGCGACGCGCTCAAGGCCGAGACGCTGTCGATCACCACCGGACAGCCGCAGACGCTGTTCCTCGACGCCAAGGATCGCGCGCTGGTCGACAGTGCCAATATCGTGCTGCTCGACGACGTGATCAGCTCGGGCTCCACCCTCCAGGCCATGCGCGCGATCATGGATCGCGCGGGCGCGCACGTGGCCGCCGAAACCGCGATCCTCACCGAAGGCGAGCGCGAAAACTGGCACCACATCATTTCGCTGGGCCATTTGCCGGTTTTCACCGACGAGACAGCCCGCTAGGCTGCGAACACGGCGGTCGCGATGCCAAAACCGTAGAGCACGATCAACGCCGCACTTTCGAAACCGATATTCCCCACCCCGTTCTTCTCGCGCCGGATCAACCCCAGCAGCAGAACGCCCGTCATCAGAATCGACAGGCCCATCCAGAGCAGGGTCTGCTCGGGAATCGCGTGGTAGATCGAGCCATCCCGATAGGCCAGATCGGCGGCGCCGGCAAACAGGCAGTCGAAGGCATTGCCGCCGATGATGCCGCCCACGGCGAGCTGCAGCGCGCCGCGGCGTACGGCCGCGACCGAGGTCACCAGCTCCGGCAACGAGGTGCAGATGGCGGTGAGTATCACCCCCACCGCGGTCGCTCCGAGCCCGGTTTGGGCGCCGATACGGCTGGCCACGATCTCCAGCACGAAACCACTCACACCGAGCAGCGCCGCGAGTGCCAGAAAGCTCAGCCAGAGCGAGGCCAGCGGGCGCGCCAGCGCTTCGTCGTCGGGTTCGTCTTCGCGGGTTTCGCCGGTTTCGCGCGGGGCCCACATGCGCAGCTGCTGGGCGTCGTTGACCACGCGCAGACCAAAGCCATAGCCGGCAAACAACACCAGCGTAGCCGGGTGAATGCCGGCCACGGTATAGGCCGGCGTATAGGGCGCGACCAGCAGCAGGGCCAGCAGGCAGATCAGCAGCGCGCTCTGGGCCAGATTGGCGGTCGAGGCCGCCGCATGTTCGAGATTGGCGCGCTGGTAGACGGCATCGGCGATGGCCAGGAACACCGTCTGTACCGCGATACCGCCCAGCGCATTGCTCATCGCCAGCTCGGGCTCGCCCTTGAGCGCCGCGGTGACCGATACGACGATGCCGGATAACGACGTGGCCGCCCCCAGCAGGACCGCGCCGGCGATCGCTTCGCCCAGGCCCGTGCGATCGGCCAGATCATCGGCAATATGGGTCAGGCGGGTGCCGACCACGGCGATCACCGCCGCGATCAGCGCAAAAACCCCCAGGCTGGCTTCGAGGCCCAGCGTCGACAGCCAGCTCACTTGCTCACGCTTCGCCGTTTGAAGGGTTTGTCACTGTCCTTGCCGTTACGCATCACGCTGATGCGTTGGTTGGCACGGCCGATCAGCCGGCGTTGCCAGCGCCGCTCGGCGGCGGTGACCGACGACTCGCTGGCATCCCAGGATTCCTGCAGCAAGAACTTGCTCGCCGCGACCGCATCGGGCGAATAGGCGCTCATCTCCAGCGCGATGTCGCGCGCGGCCTCGGCGGGGTTGTCGTCGAGATGGGTGACCAGGCCGAGTTCGTGCGCTTCGCGCGCGCTGATGATCTTGGCGCTCATGACCAGTTGCTTGGCTACGTCGATACGCACCAGCTCGCGAAGCAGGGCCACGCCGCCCATATCCGGTACCAGGCCCCATTTGGTCTCCATGACCGACAGGCGCGCGTCGGGCGCGGCCACGCGCACATCCGCCCCCAGCGCCAGCTGTATGCCCGCACCAAAGCAGTTGCCGTGAATGGCGGCCACCACCGGCACGCCGATATCGCGCCAGGCCAGGCTCCAGCGCTGAAAGCGATTGGCATAGGGCAGCCACAGCTGAGCCATCAGGGGCGCGACCGCCAACGGCCCGTTCATCACCGAGCCGAAATCCAGCCCGGCACAGAAAGACGGCCCGTTGCCCTGGATGACGATCGCGCGCAGGTCGCGATCCTTGGCCAGCGTGCTCGCGGTGTCGTTGACCGCATCCAGCATGGCCATGTTCATGCCGTTGTGCTTGCGCGGGCGATTCAGACAGACCCGTGCCAGCCTGCCCTCGTGTTCGACGACAACGGTTTCGTCCGATTCGCTCATGCGCATTCTCCGGCGTAAAAGCACACACTCTGCAGGGTTTTACCGCAATCGACCAGCGCGCGCCGGCCCCACGACGTGCCTGTTTCGTCAACCGGACAAGGAAAACGGCAAGCGCAACAAAAAGGCGGCCCCTGAAGAGGCCGCCCTGGGCGCCGTTCAAGCGGGGCCGTTCAAGCCAGGCCGTTCAGCCTTTCAGATGCTTTTCGAAAAAGGCCATGCTGCGCTCCCAGGCCTTTTTGCTCGCTTCGGGATCGTAGTAATCCCAGTCTTCGTTGCCGAAAGCATGCGGCGCATCGTAGCGATAGGCCTCATACGCAACGTTCGCCGCCTTGAGCTTCTGTTCGAACGCGTCGGCCTGGTCGATCGGGAAGAACGTGTCCTGCTCGGCGAAATGACACTGCAGCGGGATGGCGATCGAGCTTGGGTCCCCGGCCTCTTCCGGCGGAATGCCATACCAGGACACGGCCGCGTCGGTTTCGTCGTTGTGCATGGCCGAAAGCACGGCCAGAACGCCGCCCATGCAAAAACCAATCACGCCGACCTTGTCGCTATCGGCCTTGAGATACTGCAACGCCCCGCGAATATCCTGGGTGGCCGCATCGCCGAAGTCGAGCTCGTTCATCTTGTGCTCGGCTTCCTTTTCATCCAGCGCCTTGTCGCCGTGATACAGGTCCGGCACCAGCACGCGATAGCCGGCTTCGGTCCACTGCTGGCCCACACGCTTGATCTGGTCGTTGAGGCCCCACCATTCCTGGATGACGACGATGCCGGGCGCGTTCGCGGTGGCCGGTTCGGCATAAAAGCCGCTGGCCGTACCGCCGTCGGGGCGCTTGTATTCGATCTGTTGAGACATGAGTACGTTACTCGATGAGGATACGTACCCGCATGCTACCGCGCCCGACCGCCGTTTTTAAACGCGGCCATGCCGGGCACGGGCCGCGGAGCGCGCGATCATCGCGCTGCCTGTTGACGAACGCCGGTGAGCGCCGCGAACTGGCTATTGTTGAGCATGGCATCCAGCGGCAGCCAGGCCTGGCTGTCCGGGCGGCGGGCACGCAGCGCGGGGTCGGCCAGCGACACTTTCTCGCCGGTTTTTTCTTCGATCATGCGTTCGATGGTCGCGGCATCCATCTCGCCGTTTTTGAGCTTGACCAGTTCCGCCTCGTCCAGATCCAGCGTGGTGTTGCTGGCACTGCCCGGCAGGTAGATGGCACCCGTCGCGAAATCCACCGCAAAGGCAATCACGCCCGGCACGATGAAAAACAGCAGGCCGATACCATCGAGCACCGCCACGGCCGGATCGATACGGCCATCGACCTGGCCCTTGCGTTCGGGGTAGAGGATCACGCCGCAAGCGGTCGTGCCAACGAGCGTGACTGCCATCGCGGCGGCGATACCGAGACGGCGGGCATTTCTAAGATCGGCCATAGCATGTTCTCCTCAGTGGACCGGGTGGGCTCGACCTCCAAGGTCGTCCACGATTTCGCAATTACTAACCCAGTATAAAAATACACAATTTTTTGGGCTGATAACGCGTTTATGCGAATGCCCGCACGCCCCGCGGCCGTGAAGCCATTGGAGCAAACGACGGCCAGGCGCCGGCGTTTCAGTCGATGGCATTGAAAACAGCTGACACGGGCAGCCGTCTTGTTGCTGGATCAATAATAAATAACCCTACCCCTACTCAGGATTGCCGCCCGCGGCCGATGCAGTAGAAACCGGCCCGCGAGTCGACCTACCCAAGATCATGGCAGTATTCCCCCAGGCGGCAACACCGTGCACCGACGCGTTCACCCGCCCGCCGCGGGCCCGTCAAACAGATAGCGGTTTCACCCTGGTCGAGCTGATGATCGTGGTCGCGATCATCGGCGTTCTGGCCGCGATCGCGATTCCCGTCTATATCGATTACGTTGCCCGCGCACGGGTCAGTGAAGGACTGGCATTGGCAGCGCCGGTGAAAACGGCCGTCGGCGAGTACTACAGCGTCAACGGCGAGCTACCCACGGTGGCCAACAACAACTGGACCGACGTGCTCGCCGCGCTGAACCTGCCCAACAGCTCCGATACCGGCGCGGCGTCGGGCAACAACGTCAAACGCATCTGGTGGCATAACAGCGCCGACGATCCGTCGATCCGGATCCGCTACAGCGGCTTGCCGATCGAAGACGACCTGCTCTATCTGGAAGCGGATTTCAACAACGGCTCGATCAGCTGGAACTGTGTGGCGCCCGCTAGCGGCGGCGTGCCCGATCGTTATCTGCCGGCAAGCTGTCGCTGAGCCGAGCACGCGGCATGCTTCATTCGCCCTGCTTGAAGCGCCGTAGCTCGCGACGCTGTTTCTTGTCCGGCCTGAGCGACGGTCGCGGCATGGTCATGCGCGCGGCGCGGCGTTCGCCGGCCTGGGCCTCACGATGCTCGCGACTGGCCGGCGTTTCCTCATACAGCTGCACGGCCTGGGCGGCCGGGCCGCGCTGCTCGGACAGCGCGCGCACATCCACCTCGAACGCCGTCTCGCCCTTGGTGATTTCCAGGCGATCGTCGATCTTGACCCCGGTGCTGGCCTTGGCCCGATTGCCGTTGACATGCACCTTGCCGCCCTTGACCGCCTTGGCGGCCATGGAACGGGTCTTGAAGAACCGGGCCGCCCAGAGCCATTTATCGACCCGGACGGGGTTATTGTGCGCGGATTGCGTCATCCGCAGACTGTGACATCAAATTCACGGCTGGCAAACCATCGCGTGTTCGACCGATTTCGTCTGATCTACCGGCTTCGCGCCACGACCGAGGGCGTCGAGGTCGTAGCCGGCCGTGTGCCACCACGCTTTCTTGCCGCGGTCCGCGATGTGGTGCGCCTGCACGGCATCGACCGGGGAGAAATCGAATGCAAGGGTGCCGGGCGCAAGGCACGCCTGCGCTTTTCCAGCGATTTTCCGAGCAAGGGGCGCCAGGCCATACGCAACGTATGGTCGCCGCCGACCACGCCTGGCCCCGGCGGCGGTCGTCGCGCAAGCGGCTAGAACCGTCTCGCGCTTTAGACCAAGGTCTGACACGCCGATACCGAATGCCGTATGTTTACGCCCGGTGTCTTTTCGGCAGGAACAATCGCATGATCACGGTTCACCATCTCGAGGACTCGCGCTCGCAGCGCGTGCTCTGGCTACTCGAAGAGCTGGAACTGCCCTACGAGGTTCGACACTACAAGCGCGATCCCAGGACCATGCTGGCACCGGCCGAACTCAGGAAAGTGCACCCACTAGGCAAATCGCCGCTGATCACCGACGACGACCGCACCGTGGCCGAAACCGGCCTGATTATCGATTACATCGTCGAAACCCACGGCAACGGCCGGCTGGCCCCGCCGCGCGGCAGCGATCAACGCATGAATTATGACTACTGGCTGCATTACGCCGAAGGATCGGCCATGCCGCCACTATTGTTACATCTGGTGTTCGATACCGTCGAAAAGCGGGCGCCGTTTCTCATAAGGCCCATCGCCAAGGCGATTTCGACGAACGTAAAGAAACAGTTCATCTGGCCACAGCTCAACCTGCATATGGACTATATCGAGCACAAGCTACGCCAGAAGGAATGGTTCGTGGACCACCATTTCACGGCCGCCGACATCATGATGAGCTTTCCCCTCGAGGCCGCCTGCGCACGCGTGGATCTCCAGGCCCGCTGTCCGAATATCACCGCCTTCCTCAAACGCATTCACGAGCGCCCGGCCTATCAGCGAGCGCTCGAAGCCGGCGGGCCCTACGCCTACGCCTGATGCGACAAGGCCCGCGCGTCGGCGGGCCTTGTCGATCTCCTTGGGCGTTGCCGTATCAGCTACCGCCGTCGGTCGTAGCCGTACTGGCGTCGACCGTAACCTGGTCGCGAATACGATCGACCGTCGCGCTGCCGATGCCGCTGACACGGGTCAGATCGTCCACGGATTCGAAGTCGCCGTGGGCTTCACGTTCTTCGATGATCGCAGCCGATTTGGCTTCCCCGATGTAAGGCAGTTCGCTCAGCGCCTCGGCATCGGCGGTATTGACGTTGACGGCCGCCATCGCGAGGGCGCTCATCGTAAGGGCCGACATGGCAACCAGCATCAGTAACAGATTCTTCATTTTAAAAACCCCAATTTTTAAATGAAATTTAAACCTAGCGGGGCTTTATCGAATATTCAAATTGAATTTTTATGACACGCGAAAGAGCGTTTCATCAGTCGAACGATCAATTATTTATCGCTATTTTCAATTAAATATAGAAACAGCGTTCCAACTACATGACTTGCCACCGACTCCGCTGGCGATCCATGCCGCCCGGCACCGGCAGGCGCAAAAGCCCCATCAATGACCTGCCCGCGTCGCGGCATACCAGCGAGCTGCGCCGCAGCCAAGTGGTCGGCGTTGCGACGTTCGTTTCGAACGTGAATTCGCTACGCCTTGGTCACACTATTCATGCGCGTTGCGCCGCTCTGGCGCATCAATCATCGAATGGCGCGACTGGCATGGACGGCTCAGAAACATGCACCACCGCGTGCATGCCTTAGCCCGCGTCTTGCCGGATCGGGAACAGGCGCGTTATGCCCGCTGTGGCGCGAGCAAACTCGGCGAGGCCCGGCGATTGCGGTGAGCCGCATCGGCCCATCAGGGTCGATCCCTGCGGCATGCCCAGCGTGGCGATTAGCGTTCGCCGGCCTCGCACAGGGCCTGGATATGTACCGCCGAGCTGGCCGCGAGTGCGTCGAGTGCATAACCGCCTTCCAGCGTGGACACCACCCGTCCGTCACACAGGCGATCGGCGGCTTCGGCAATACGTTCGGTCACCCATTGGTAATCCTCGGCCTCGAGCATGAGGTCGGCGAGCGGGTCCGAGCGATGGGCATCGAAGCCGGCCGAAACGAAGATCATCTCCGGCGCGAATGCATCCAGGGCCGGCAGCCAGTCACGCTCGACCGCCTGGCGGAACACGCTGCCCGGGGTGCCGGCCTTGAGCGGCGTCTTGACCAGCGTGTCGTGGCCGTTGTCATCCGAGGTGAAGGGAAAAAGCGGGCTCTGATAACTGGAACAGAACAGCGCGCGGGGTTCGTTGCCGAGCACGTCTTCGGTGCCGTTGCCGTGGTGCACGTCGAAGTCGAGAATCGCCACGCGCCGCAGCCCGTGGGCATGCAATGCGTGCGCCGCGCCCACCGCGACGTTGTCGAAGAAACAAAAGCCCATCGCCCGGTCGCGCTCGGCATGGTGGCCGGGCGGGCGCACGGCACAGAAGGCGTTGGCGGCCTCGCCTGCCAGCACGGCATCCGTGGCGGCAACCACCGCACCGGCTGAATGCAGCGCGGCGGTGAGGCTATGGCCATTCATGTAGGTGTCGTCATCCAGACGTACGCGGCCTCGCGTGGGCGCGAAAGTCACGAGTTCGTCGACGTAGGCGGGACTGTGCACCCGTTTGATGGCGTCCAGGGGTGCCTGCGGCGCATCCCGACGGGCCACACGGCGGTCTGCCCCGACCACGCTCATACCTTTTTCGATAGCGACCAGTCGTGCCGGCGCCTCGGGGTGGCCACGCCCCATATCGTGCAGCGGGCAACTCGAATGGCTGAAATAGGCAGTGGTCATAGAGGGATCGTCCGAATACCGACAGGTAGTACGGCGCCAGACTTCGGCGCCGAGATATTCTGCGCATCGAACAACACCGCACGGCGCAATGCAAGTCAGCCGAAAGTCGGTACGGGCCTGGGCAAAATCCGCCGGCCCTGCTCCGGCCATAAAAAAACGCCGCACAAGGCGGCGTTTTTCGGCTGACGCTTACCGGGCTCGCGCGTTCGCGGCCGGCGTTGGCGTCACGGTCTAACGCATGGCCACGATACGATCGACCACGTTGCTCTCAGCCGCTACGTCAGGGCCATACAGCGTGCTGTAGTTGCTCTGCATCCACTGGCCGAAGGCGTCCGGGTTTTCTTCGTGCAGCAGGGCCGCGAGCGCATCGAGATTCTCGCCTTCACCCGTGGCTGCTTCACGGCGCAGGGCCACCGACTGCGTATCGGCGAAATCCTGGGCCTGGGCGAAATCGTCGTCGATATTCTTGCCCACGATATAGGCCGTGGTACCCGCGGTGCTGGCGGTGGTGATCAAATCATCGCGATCACGGGCGGAACTGCTGGTGGCAAGGCCGAGGCCTATCGCGGCCACGCCGCAAAGGGCAAGACCACGCGTCCAGCTGCTGGTTTTTTTATTCATTCGTTACTCCCACTAGGCTTTTGGCGATTACGCAGGCGAGGCTAGGCACCTGCGCATGAACTATTACTGAATCGGCCAGCATCGACTCACTTGTACAGCGCGTTGCCGCCGTCGCGAAATTCTTCGGCCTTTTCCGCCAGGCCGGCATCGATCGCATCCTGCGGGGTTTCGATACCGCGCTCGGCCGCGAATTCGCGTACTTCCTGCGAGATACGCATGGAACAGAACTTAGGCCCGCACATGGAACAGAAATGCGCCACCTTGGCGCTGTCCTTGGGCAGGGTTTCGTCGTGGAACTGACGCGCCTTCATCGGGTCGAGCCCGAGATTGAACTGATCCTCCCAGCGGAATTCGAAGCGTGCCTTGGACAGCGCGTTGTCGCGAATCTGCGCCCCCGGATGCCCCTTGGCCAGATCCGCGGCGTGGGCGGCGATCTTGTAGGTGATGATGCCTTCACGGACATCGTCCTTGTCGGGCAGCCCCAGATGCTCCTTGGGCGTGACGTAACAAAGCATCGCGGTGCCATACCAGCCGATCTGGGCCGCACCAATCGCCGAGGTAATGTGATCGTAGCCGGGGCCGATATCGGTGGTCAGCGGGCCGAGCGTATAGAACGGCGCTTCGTGGCAGTCGGCCAGCTCGGCGTCCATGTTCTCCTTGATGCGCTGCATGGGCACATGGCCGGGGCCTTCGATCATCACCTGCACGTCGTGCTTCCAGGCGATCTGGGTCAGCTCGCCGAGCGTACGCAGTTCGGCCATCTGGGCTTCGTCGTTGGCGTCGGCAATCGCGCCCGGGCGCAGGCCGTCGCCCAACGAGAAGGCAACGTCATAGGCCTTCATGATTTCGCAGATCTCTTCGAAATGCGTATAGAGAAACGACTCGGTGTGATGGGCCAGACACCATTTGGCCATGATCGAGCCACCGCGGGAGACGATGCCGGTCACCCGATTGGCGGTCATCGGCACGAACGGCAAGCGCACGCCGGCATGGATGGTGAAGTAATCGACGCCCTGCTCGGCCTGTTCGATGAGCGTGTCGCGATACATCTCCCAGGTCAGTTCTTCGGCCTTGCCGTCGACCTTTTCCAGCGCCTGGTAGATGGGCACCGTACCCACCGGCACCGGCGCGTTGCGGATGATCCATTCGCGAGTTTCGTGGATGTGCTTGCCGGTGGACAGATCCATGATCGTGTCGCCGCCCCAGCGCGCGGCCCAGACCATCTTCTCCACTTCCTCGGCAATCGAACTTGTCACCGCCGAGGTGCCCATATTGGCGTTGATCTTCACCCGAAAATTGCGGCCGATAATCATCGGCTCGGATTCCGGGTGGTTGATGTTGTTGGGAATGATGGCCCGCCCGGCGGCGATCTCGTCGCGCACGAATTCGGGCGTGACATGTTCCGGCAGATTGGCGCCAAAGCCCTCACCCGGATGACGACGCAGCAGGCGCGAGTCCTTGATCGCGTCGATCTTCGCGTTTTCGCGAATCGCCACGAACTCCATTTCCGGGGTGACGATCCCCTGACGCGCATAGTGCATCTGCGAGACGTTGGCGCCGGCTTTGGCCTTGCGCGGCACCCGCACATCGGGAAAACGCAGATGCCCGGTCGAGCTATCCTCGGCGCGGGCGCGGCCGAACTGCGACGACAGGCCCTCGAGTAGCTCGGTATCCCCCCGCTCTTCGATCCAGGCTGCACGCAGGGCGGGCAGACCGCGGGTGAGATCGATCTGGGCGTCCGGGTCGGTATAAGGCCCGGAACAGTCGTAGATGGTAATCGGCGGGTTCTTTTCCACGCCGAACGTCGCCGGCGTGTTCGACTGGCTGACCTCGCGCATGGGCACACGAATATCCGGCCGCGAGCCGGTTTCGTGAATCTTGCGGGAATTGGGAAACGGCTCGCGCATTTCGTCGGCCAGACGCGCGGACACCGCCAGATCTTTGGGAACAGCGCTCATATCGGTTTGCCGTCGGGGGAGTAGTCTTTCAATCTACCAACCTGCAATGTGCAATAAAAGCCGCGCACAAACGTGTGGGCGCCGCCGTCGAGGTGATTAGCCGGCGCGCGACAGGCTCGCACTGTCCACGATTGCCGCCCCGGCGGCCTGCATGGCCTCGATCGCGGCGTCGCAATCGCCGGGCTGCATATCCACGCCGCGTACGCCATCGCGCACCAGCGTCACGCCGAATCCTTCGGCCAGCGCATCCAGCACGGTGAATTTCACACACACATCGGTGGCCAGCCCAAGTACCACCACATGATCGATTTGCGCGTTGCGCAGATGCGCCGTCAGCCCGGTGGCCTGGCGGTGGTGGTTGTCGTAGAAGGCAGAGTAACTGTCGATCCGCGGGTCCGTGCCCTTGCGCACCACGTGATCGATACCGGCCACATCCAGCGCTGCTGCAAAGCCGGCCCCGGGCGTGCCCTGCACACAGTGCTCGGGCCACAAAATCTGCTCGTAGCCGTCCAGCTGCGTGACCTGAAACGGCTCGTAGCCGGCATGCTCGGCTGCGAACGACAGATGGTGCGGCGGATGCCAATCCTGGCTCGCCACCACGTGGTCGAAACGCGGCATCAGGGCATTGGCCACCGGTACCACCGTATCGCCTTCGGCGACCGCGAGCGCGCCGCCGGGCAGGAAATCGTTCTGGATATCGACGAGTAGCAGCGCCTGTTTCATATCGGATTCACTCCGCAATCTTGCCGGAACGCGAGGCCGGCGGATTGTCTCTGTGTGCCAGCCAGTCACGCAGCGCGTCGGTGGATTCTTCCAGATAACGATCGATCAATGCCGGGTAGTCGCTACGCTCGGCGAAGTAGGCAAACTGTTCTGCCGCGTGGGCACGTACATCGGCCAGAGCCGGCGCGCTGCCGGTACGCTGGCCGTTACGCACCACGCCGGTGAGCAGGTCGATATGTGGCGCCTGCGGGTCGAACTGGTGGCAGCTCTCGCCCGAGGTGCCGGCCCAGGCGGTTTTCGGCGCGGCCTCGTCGAACAGCAGATCGGCGAACGGCGCGCCCTCGTCGGTAAAGCGGCGTACCTGATGCACACCGGGACGGGTGAGCTTGCCGGGCGTGTCCGAGAGCTTCATCCGATACGACCAGGTGCCGCGATCGCTGCGAATCGCGGCCAGCTTGTAGACGCCATCGAGGGCAGCATCGGGCTGGGCGGTGGTCAGACGCGTGCCGACCCCCCAGAGCACGATCGGCGCGCCTTCGCGCTTGAGCTCGGCGACGACGTTCTCGTCCAGGCTCGAACTGGCCGCGATGCGTACGTTCTCGAAGCCGGCCGCATCGAGCATGCGCCGCGCGGTTTTCGACAGCTCGGCCAGATCGCCCGAATCCAGGCGGATTCCGGCCATTTCGTGGCCGCTTTCGCGCAGCTTCAGGCCGGCGCGAATCGCGTTTTTGATGCCGTCGATGGTGTTATAGGTATCCACCAGAAAGACGCAGTTTTCCGGCAGCGCGGCCGCATAGGCATCGAAGGCGTCGATTTCGTCGTCGAAGGCCATGACCCAGCCGTGGGCATGAGTGCCCGAGACCGGAATCCCGAAAAGCTGTCCGGCCAGCACGTTCGAAGTACCCGCACAGCCGCCGATATAGGCCGCCCGCGCCGCCGATACGCCCCCGTCGATGCCCTGGGCCTTGCGCAGCCCGAAATCGAGCACCGGATCGTCGCCGGCGGCATGCGCAATACGCGCGGCCTTGGTCGCGACCAGGGTCGGGAAATTCATCATGTTCAACAGCGCGCTTTCGAGCAGCTGCGCCTGCAGGATGGGCGCACGCACGCGCAGCATCGGCTGATGCGCGAATACCGCCGTGCCCTCGGGCACGGCGTCGATATCTCCGGTAAAACGCAGATTGCGCAGATAGTCCAGAAATGCCGGGTCGAACAGCGCGCCGCCAGCGTTGTCCTCAAGCGTTGCCAGATAGGCGATATCGGCCTCGGAAAACGACATCTGGGTCACGTATTCGACCGCCGTTTCCAGCCCGCAGGCGATCGCAAACCCGTTGTCGAACGGTGCTTCGCGAAAGAACAGATGAAACACGGCTTCACGTTCGCTCGAGCCGTTATGCCAGTGGGCATAGGCCATGGTGAGCTGATACAGGTCGGTCAGCAGCGCGGGCGCACGACCATAGAGTTGCCCCAGCAAGGACATAGGCGAAACATTCCGGGATGGTCCGATTAGAATGCGAACGTTTGCCGGGACTTTCAACTCGCCATCCGGCACACGAACTTGCACGGGCTACGCTCGAGCCGCAAGCTCGCTGCGATGGAGAAAAACAAACGCAGCCCGGCCGCGATCGATCGACCGCAATCGCCGCCTCGAAAGGCGCGTAAGCGGCGCCCCCCGACGCGGTGGCAACGCCTGACCCGAGCAGCGGCGCAATGGGGCATGGCCGGCTATATCTGGCTGCTGCGTCTGAGTTGTCGCATCGAGATCGTGGCCGGCGGGGAGTACCTGGAAAAAGTGCTCGCCGATGGGCGGCCGGTGGTGCCCTGTGCCTGGCATCAGCGCCTGGTCCCCAGCGGCCTGTTTCTGCGCTCGCTGGTGGATCGAGGCATGAATATCGGCTTTCTGATCAGTCCATCGCGAGAAGGCGAATTCATGTCGCGCGTCGCCCACAACCATCGCGTGACCCCGATCCGAGGCTCCTCCAGCCGAAGCGGCCGTGAAGCCATGCAGGCACTCACCGCTGCCGTGGCCGAGGGCATATCGCCCATGATGTACGGCGACGGCCCACGCGGTCCGGCCCGCGTGTTCAAGACCGGTGCCGTGATCCTGGCCAGTCGAACCGGCTCACCGCTGTTGCTCGTGGGCGCTGCCAGCAGCCGTTTCTGGCAGGTGAACTCCTGGGACAGTTTTCAGGTGCCCTTGCCGTTCTGTCGGTTTAAAATCGCCCTGGGCGAGCCGTGGCCCATTGGCCCGCTGCACGACAAGCACGAGGCCGAGGTCATTGCAGAACAACTCGGCCGGCGCCTCGATGCGCTGTGCGAAACCGCCCGGAATGCACCCCCGTAGGATCGGTTATCGATGAATCAAGACAGTGAGCGCCAGGCCGGCGTCGCCCGCCGGCTTGGCCTGGGTATCGGCGTATCCCTGCTCAGACCCTCCGCGCGTGCCCTGCTGGCGAGCTGGCGTATCCAGCATGTCAGCGGCGACGCGCGGCTTTCGCAGGCGATCGATAGCGGGCGGCCGCTGCTGGCGTGCTGCTGGCACCAGCGTTTGAGCGCGAGCGTGGGTTATCTGCTGCAGGCACGGGCACGCGGACTACGGCCCGGATTTCTGGTATCGCCCTCACGCGATGGTGAAATCACGGCGCGCGTGGTCGAGGGCATGGGCGCACATATCATCCGCGGCTCGGCCACGCGCACCGGCGCCCGCGCTATGCGCGATCTCTACGGCGTAATGAAAACCGGCGTGTCGCCGATCATCCATCCGGACGGCCCGCACGGGCCGGGCTTCGTTGCCAAGCCGGGCACGCTCATGCTCGCCCAGATGACGCAGGCCACCCTGTTGCCGCTATCGTTTTCGGCCGACCGCTACTGGCAGCTCGACTCATGGGATCGATTGATCATTCCCAAGCCCTTCGCGCGGGTGACGATCACCATCGGCGAGCCGTTCAGCATTGCCCGCGGCGACAACATCGAGGCCGCCGCCGAGTCCCTGGGCTCGCAATTGGACGCGCTGACCCGCGAGGCCGATCGTTTGGCCGGAACGACGCCGCGGCCGCCGAAGAAACTGGGCAAGCCGCGCAGCTCCACCGCAGGCGCCGAAACCACCCGCAACGACTAGGGCGTGAACGCGGACGAAATCGCCGCGCCGCGGCCCGCTTTCGTGCAAGACACTGCGCGGTGAGCGGGCTGTCGCTCTGCGACATGAGCGAGCCGCAATGCCGGATGGCGCGCCTTGAATAACGACGCGGGGGCCGCGTGCCGACGGCGTGCGTCCGAAAAATCCACGACGCAGCGTTGCGCGTCGTTCGTTTGGCGCACCCAACATCTGGCCTCTCGCCTTGCCCGGCGAATGTCTGCAGGGCAAGCCGACGATTGGCGCTCGCGTTAACCGGCCCTACGCCGTGGCGGTATCGGCCTGCAGGTAGGCTGCCAGGGCGTTGATGGTCGGATAATCGAACAGATCGGTCATCTCCAGCCGGTTCGGCCAGCGCGTTTCGATGCCTTCGTGAATCTGGGCGAGCTCCAGCGAGGACAGGCCGATTTCGAACAGATCGTCTTCGAAACCGATGTCCCGGCCGGGCACGACTTCGTCGCAAATCGCCTTGAGCTCGACGGCAAGATCGGTGCTCTCGGCCGCCGTGTCGCCGCCGTCTTCGCAATCAAGCAAGGCATCGAGTTGCTCCGCGATCTGGTCGAATTCGCCCTCGGCATACTGGCGTGCGAGCAGCGAACGCTGCAGTTTGCCGCTGGTGGTCTTGGGCATGCGCGCAATCGGCAGCACCTGCGATGCCACGAGGCCCGCGCGCTGGTTGAGCGCGCCCCGCAACCCCCGGGCGATGTCGGCGAAATCCTCCAGATGACCGCGAAACACCACGAACAGCACCAGCGCCTGCTCGGTGGTGCTCGGCGCCTGTACGCCAGCCGCCGCAAGCTTGTTGAGCTCTGCGCCGGGCAGATCCTGCAGCAACGCCTCGATATCCTGCGGATAGTGGTTCTGGCCGTTGACGAAGATGATTTCCTTCGCCCGGCCGGTGATCACGAGTTCGCCCTCGTGACGAAAGCCCAGATCGCCGGTATCCAGCCAGCCGTCGCCCATCAGCGCCTCGGCGTTCGCCTGCGGATTGTCGTGATAGCCGCCGGTGACGTTGGCACCGCGAATGAGTACCCGGCCGACCACGCCGTCGGCGACGGCCTGGCCCTGGGCATCGGCGAGCGCCAGCTCGGTCGATTTCACCGGCGTGCCCAGGCATACGAGTTCCAGCGCATGCGCACCGTCGTCGTAGCGCACCGTATCGCCCACGCCCAGTTCACCACGGGCCACGGATACGCTGCTCAGGCCGCGCCCCGGGTTCGGGAATGTGGCTGCGAGACTCGCTTCGGCCAGGCCGTAGACGGCGAACATGGTCGTCGCCTTCAGGCCGGTGGGCGCCAGCGTATCGAGAAATTCGCGCACCAGCGCCGGCGCGATCGGCTCGGCGCCGTTGTAGATCAGGCGCACGCTGGATAGATCCAGTTCGGGTCGGCCCTTGGCCGAAATCGCCCGCAGCGTGTGGCGATACCCGAAGTTGGGCGAGCACAGCAGCGTGGCCCGCGTTTCGGCCGCCTTTTCGAGCCATAGCAACGGCCGTCGCGCGAACAGATCCGGCGTCATCAAATAGTGGGCAAAGCCGTTGCAGACCAGGGTGAGATGAAAACCGATCAGCCCCATATCGTGGGTAAGCGGCATCCACGACAACGCCACCTCGTCGGCGCCGAACCGGGAACCGCTGCTGATCGCCTCGATATTGGCCAGCACGTTGGCATGGGTGAGCACGACGCCTTTCGGATCGCCGGTGGAACCCGAGGAAAACTGGATGAACGCCGTATGCTCGGGAGTCAGCGTAGCCCGCCGGGCCGGGACGTCCACGGCCGGTGGCTCATCGGAGAGTGCGCGCTCGCCCAGGCGCTCGCTCGCGGCCTGCTCGCCGCGCTGTTCGAGCAGCTCACGCAGGCGCTCGATATGTTTTGGCGCGGCCACCAGCCGCGGTTCGTCGAGATGCCGCCAGACGCGCAGCAGCTTGTCCATCTGCGCCGCGGTCGCGCCGGCCGCGATCGGTACCGGCACGATGCCGCCATAGATCGCGCCCCAGAAGAACTGCAGGAAACGCAGGTTGTCTTCCACGAACAGAATCAGCGGCTCGCCGGTCGTCATGCCCAGCTGCTGCAGCACGGCCAGACGGTCCTCGGCTGACCGGGTCAGCATGCGGTAGTTGAGACCGCGCTCTTCGTCGGCGCCGTCGATGAAGACAATGCCGTGCGGCGAGTCGTTATGCGTATCCAGTGCGTCGGCGAGCGTATTGAAAACGGGCATGAGAAACCTCTAGGACAATTCCTGTCTGACGCGCCAGCGAATTGGCACGCCGTCGCCGGGCCGCAGATTGATCCGCGATTCCAGCATGGGTGGATGTTCGCCGGCATAAACCGGCGTAAAACGGCGCAGCATCGTGACCAGATGCGCCCGCATTTCGGTCATGGCCATATGTTCGCCCACGCAGTGGCGTGGGCCGGCGGCAAACGGCATATAGGCAAAGCGTTGTGAAGGCACGCCCTGTTGTAGAAAACGCGCCGGCGAAAAGCAATCCGGCATGCTCCAGTAGGTCGGATCGCGATGCAGAACATAGGGGCTGATCAGAATCTGATCGCCTGCCGCGATCTCGTAATCACCGAATGCGTCGGCTTCGACGGCGCGGCGCGACAGCAGCCAGCCCGGCGGATACAGCCGCAGCGTCTCATGGATCACGGCATCGATGAAGCGCAGCCGATCACTGGCGTGGTCGACCAGACCGGGGATGTCCTGCTCGTCCAGCGCGTCGACCTCTGCCTGAGCCCGCGCGCAGACCTCGGGGTGGCGCGCGATTTCGTACCAGGCCCAGGCCAGAGCGCTGGCCGTGGTTTCATGGCCGGCCACGATCAGCGTCATCACCTCATCGACCAACGCACGCCGGCTCATGGCCTCGCCATCCCGGTCGCGGGCAGCCAGCAGATGCCCCAGAAAATCGAAGGGCCGCTCGTCGCTGTCTTCGCGCGTATCGATAATCGATTCCACGACCCGGCCGAGCCGATGAAAGCGGGCGGCGAAACGCAGATCCCGGGTCGCCTCTTCGCTGAGCAGCGAAAAGGGGTTGCTCGCGCCCTCGACCAGCCGGGAGTAGTCGGCGCCGAAGATGGATTTGAGCACGATCACCAGCGTCAGTTCACTGATATGCGCAGCGACATCGACCGCTGTGTCGTCGCATGCCGCTGCACGCCATCGCTCGGCCAGGGCAAGGTTCTCGTGCCCGATCATGGCGTTGAAGTCGGCCAGCCGACGCGGCTTGAACGCAGGCTGGATGAGCCGACGCTGGCGCGTCCAGAACGCGCCCTCACTGACCATGATGCCTTCGCCGAGCAACAGCCGAACGCGATCCAGACCCAGGCCCTTGCCATAGCGTGCGGCGCGCCGAACCATGATGTGCTGCACGAAGGCCGGGTCATGCACGACCCAGCGGCGCGCGCCGCCCTGCGGCGCGGGGATGCGATACACCGGCCCGTATACGTGCTGCCAACGCACGAGCATGCGCCGCGTTGCATCATCCGGCGCGACATCGAACGGCGCGCACGGGCCGGCCTTATCGGCGGCAGAGACAATATCGGATAGGCTGCTGGACATCTGGGTACGACCCGGTCGATACGCGGCCCCTGTCTCCTGGGCAAACGGCTGCGCGGCTTGGACTCAAATCGGTTGTTTTTATGTTACGTGTATTTTACACCTTCCTGGGTACACGCGATCAAGTACTGCTGGCCGAACGGCGACCGTACGACCCGCCGGCCTACCGAGAACGCATCGATCGCATGGCAGACGACGGCGCACGCAGCCGCACGCGGGCCGGGCTTTGGTTACTGGATCAGCTGCTGACTGCGGCCGGCCATGCCGAGAACACGCTAGAACACATCGGTTTCAGCGCCAGTGGCCAGCCGCGCATTCACGGCGTCCCGTCATTCAGCATTTCCCACAGCGAGCGGCTCGTCGCCTGTGCGCTGAGCGACGAGGCAAGCATTGGTCTGGACGTGGAATACCGGCGCCTGCGCGACATGCAGCGCATGGCGCGACTGCTCGACACGGCTGAACGCACCCACGTCGAACATACGCCGCTGGCGTTCTTCGACTACTGGTGTGCCCGCGAGGCCACGGTCAAGGCCAGTGGCCGGGTCGGCCTCAAGCGCATTCGGGCATTGAAGCTGGCCGGTGAGACGGCCAGGCTCGACGAACGGGACTGGCACCTGCAGGCGCTGGATCTGGATGCCGGCTATGCGGCCTGTCTGGCCAGCGACCGCCCGATCGGACCGGTCGATCTACGTGAGCTCAGTCTTCCCGGCCGAGAAAATACAGGCCCGCATAAATCTTCGGATCAATGATCTTGCCCTGGGCCTCGCGTTCGACCAGCCAGGCCTCCACGTCGCCCAGCGGTATCGCATGCGGAATGATGTCTTCGCTGTCATCGCCGCCGCCGGCATCGACCCGCGTGACCCGACCGGCCCGATAGAAGCTCAGTGTTTCGCTGGACAACCCGGCGCTGGGCGGGCCTTCGGCAAGAAACGTCATGCCCTGCGCGCGATAGCCGGTTTCCTCTTCCAGCTCGCGTATCGCGGCCAGCTCCATGGCTTCGTCTTCGGCACCCGCGATGTCGCCGACCAGACCGGCTGGCAGCTCGATTACATCGGCCTGAAGCGGCAGCCGCGGCTGCTCGACGAGCAGCAGTTCATCGTCATCGGTCACGGCCACGATCACGACCACGCCACGGGCGTTGACGCGTTCCACATATTCCCAGTGGTCGCGCCGTTTAAGACGCAGGAATTCGCCTTCGTAAAGGGTGCGATCGGCAGACATATCGGTGTTGGGGCTCGTGAACAACACCGCCAGTTTAACCGCAGCCGCCGCCGCGTTGGTGCTGCTACAGCGTGCCGTGGGTGGTCAGGCCACGCGCAACGGGTGGACGTTGCTGGGCTTGATCGTGTCCTTGATATCGTTCCAGTAGACGATTTCCATACGCCCGTCGAAGTGCTCGACCAGCGCGCTGGCCGATTCCACCCAGTCGCCGGAGTTGTAATAGCTCACGCCTTCGATGGTCTTCATCTCGGCATGGTGAATATGCCCACAGACCACGCCGTCGAAGCCGCGACGCCGACACTCGTGGGCCACCGCCTTTTCGAACTCGCTGATGAAGTTCACTGCCGATTTGACCTGGTGCTTGGCATAGGCCGACAGAGAGAAATAGGGATAGCCCAGCCGTGCCCGCGCATTGTTGAAGTAGCGATTGACGCGCAGCAGCGTCACATAGGCCACGTCGCCGATACGGGCCACCCAGCGGTGGTAGCGGGTCACCACGTCGAACAGATCGCCATGGATGATGAACAGCTTGCGGTCGTCGGCGGTCACGTGGACGGCATCGTTGACGATCTGGATATTGCCCATCTTCAGTTCGTAGTCGACGAACTTGCGCAGGAAATCGTCGTGGTTGCCGGTCACATAGTAGACCTGCGTACCGCGTCGCGACTTGGTCAGGATACGGCGGATGACGTTGGTATGCTCCTGCGGCCAGAAGAACGTCGAGCGCAGCCGCCAGCCGTCGATGATATCGCCGACCAGATACAGCTTCTCGCACTCGCAGTGCTTGAGAAACGACGACAGCGCCTCGGCCTGGCTGCCGGCCGTGCCCAGATGTGCGTCCGAAATGAATACGCTGCGATAACGTAGCGGCGGGCGTTGCGTGTTGTCTTTTGGCATGGCCTGTTCCGGTAACGGATTCGGTTGCAGCCTAGAACGCACAAATCACGGTTCGGTGACGCTTTAATGGCGTTTTCATGACAGGCCGGTACGAACTCTTTCAGAAACGCTTTTGCTAAGCTTCGCCGCAGGCGCCCCTCGGGCCGCACCGCGGCAGCATTTCTTTCTCGACGACAAGACAACAGATGACAGCGAAACGACACCGGGTTCTTATCGTGGGTAACGGCGGGCGCGAACATGCGCTGGCAACCAAGATCGCGGCCTCGCCGCGGGTCGACCAGCTGTATGTGGCACCCGGCAATGCCGGCACGGCCCGTATGCCCGGCGTCGAGAATATTGCGCTTGCCGCCACCGATATCGATGCGCTGCGCGATTTCGCCCTAGACAACGCCATATCCCTGACCGTAGTCGGCCCCGAAGCGCCGCTGGCCGCGGGCATCGTGGACTGCTTCGAGCAGGCTGGCCTGGCTTGTTTCGGCCCGGGCCGCGACGCGGCGCGCCTGGAAGCCAGCAAGGCGTTCTCGAAGGATTTCCTGGCCCGCCACGCGATTCCGACCGCCGACTATGCGGTCTTCAGCGAATACGATCAGGCGGCCGCCTATATTCGCGACGTGGGCGCGCCCATCGTGGTCAAGGCCGACGGCTTGGCCGCCGGCAAGGGCGTTTTCCTCGCCGATAGCGAACAGACAGCCCTCGCCGCGGCGCGCGACATGCTCGAAGACAACGCCTTTGGCGACTCCGGCGCCCGTATCGTGGTCGAACGCTTCCTCACCGGCGAAGAAGCCAGCTTCATTGCCCTGGTCGACGGCAAGAACATCCTGCCGCTGGCCAGCTCCCAGGATCACAAGGCCGCCTACGATGGCGATACCGGCCCCAATACCGGCGGCATGGGCGCCTATTCTCCGGCCCCGGTCATGACCGACGCCATTTTCGAGCGCGTGATGGCCGACGTCATCGAACCGACCGTGGCCGGCATGGCGGCCGACGGCAACGCCTTTACCGGCTTTCTCTATGCCGGCCTGATGATCGACGAGGCCGGCGACGCCCGCGTGCTCGAATTCAACGTTCGTCTGGGCGACCCCGAAACCCAGCCCATCCTCATGCGCCTGCAAAGCGATCTGGTGGACCTTATCGAAGCGGCACTGGATGCCCGGCTCGACCAGGTCGAGGCCGAATGGGATACGCGCGCCGCGCTGGGCGTGGTGATGGCGGCCGGCGGCTACCCCGGCAGCTATGACAAGGGTGACGAAATCACCGGCCTGGAGGCCGCCGAGGCGGCCGGCGCACAGGTATTTCATGCCGGCACCCGACTGGCCGATAACGATAGGGTGGTGACCGACGGCGGACGCGTACTATGTGTCTGCGCCCTCGGCGATGACGTTGCCCAGGCCCAGTCACGCGCCTATGCTGGGGTCGAAAAAATAAGCTGGCGCAAGGCGATGTGTCGTCGTGATATCGGTCATCGGGCGATATCGCGCGATGACTCGTCGGCGCCACAATGAACGATAATCAACAAGACCTGCCTTTTCGCGATCAGACTGTTCCAAGGAATCCAGTGATGAAATCGACTCGTTTCGTGAGCCGTATGTGCCTCTTGTGTGTTCTGCTGGTTATGGCAGCAGCCAGCCAGGCAGCCACCGAAAAGACGGTCTATGGCTGGGTGGAGAAGGCGCAGCTCGTGCCCTGGGGCGTGACCCTCAAGGCCAAGCTCGATACCGGCGCGCTCACTTCGTCGCTACACGCCACGAATATCGAAAAGTTCGAAAAGGACGACGACACCTGGGTGCGATTCACGACGCGCGTGGAAGATCAGCGCACCAAGGAAATGGTGGAAAAGAAGTTCGAGCGCCCGCTCTATCGCGAACTCGAGGTCACCGGCGCCGGCGGTAGCGACGAGCGCCCGGTCGTGCTGCTCGATGTCTGCATGAACAACACGATCTACGAAGAACAGTTTTCTCTGCGCGATCGCGGCGACATGATCTACCCGCTGCTGCTGGGCCGGCGCACCATCCGCCATCTCGGGCTGATCGACGTCAGCAAGAGCTTTCTCAACGAGCCCGAATGCGACCACGACTCCAAGGTCGTCGAACACAAGAAAGATTCCGATTCCGACGACTGAACGGCCCGACATTTAAGTGAAAGACCTTCATCTCAAGACGCTCGCGCTGTTTCTCAGCGTCGTTGCCATCGCGCTGTGCTTCTACAAGACGGAGCGTCTCGGCGTGCCGCTGACGCCGCAGTCCAGCGCCCAGGTGTGGACCGCCGAAGCCACGGTTCGATTCGATGGCCAGGATCGATCCGCCAAGATCAATCTGGCGGTGCCCAAGGCGCCACCGGGTTTCTCGGTACTCGACGAGAACTTCATCTCGGCCGGCTACGGCCTGGCCACCAACGACCTCGGCGCCAATCGGGTGGTTCAATGGGCCGCACGTAACCTCAGCGGCCAGCAGACACTCTACTACCGCGTCGTGCTCACCGAAGACAGCGACGCGCATCGCGATCGAACCGAGCCTACGCCGACCTATCCCGACATTCCCGAGTATTCGGACCCGGAACGGGCAGCGGTGTTCACCCTGCTCGACAGCGTGCGCTCGCGCTCGGCGGATACGGCCTCCTTCGCCCACGAGCTGCTGCGCCGCTTCAACGATCCCACCCCGGAAGCCGAGGTGAAGGTTCTACGCGATGAGTCCTCGGATGCGACCGCCCAGGTCAAGCAGATCCAGCATATCCTTGCCGGTGCCCGCATCCCCTCGCGTATTGCCCATGTGCTGCCGCTGGCCGGCAGTCTGCGCCACGGCAGCCTGACGCCCTGGCTCGAGGTCTACAACGGCGAACGCTGGCTGGCCTTCAACCCGCGCACCGGCGCCGCCGGTTTTCCGGCCGATGCGCTGGTGTGGTATTCCGGTGACATGCCGCTGGTGGATATCGAAGGCGCCGACAACGCCAGCGTACAATTCTCCGCCCTGCGCACGTCCCGCGATGTGATGGGCCTGGCACAGCAGCGTGCCCGGCTGATCAACTCCGACGTGCTCGAATACTCGCTGCTGTCACTGCCGATCGCGACCCAGAACACCTACAAGATTCTGCTCACCGTGCCGCTGGGCGCGCTGGTGGTGGTACTGCTGCGCAACTTCATCGGCCTGCGCACCTTCGGTACGTTCATGCCGGTACTGATCGCGCTGGCCTTTCGCGAGACCGAACTGCTCTGGGGCTGCATCCTGTTCACGGTGCTCGTCGCCCTGGGCCTGATCGTGCGCTTCTATCTCGAGCGGCTGAAACTGCTGCTCGTGCCCAGACTGGCCTCGATGCTCACGATCGTGATTCTGCTCATGGCCGGCGTGTCGGTCATCAGCCACAAGCTCGGCATGGAGCACGGGCTCTCGATCGCGTTGTTCCCGATGGTGATCCTGGCGATGACCATCGAACGCATGTCGATCGTCTGGGACGAAAACGGGCCGAAGGATGCCCTGCTGTCCGGCTTCGGCAGCCTGGCGGTCGCAGCCGTCGGTTTCGTGGTGATGACCCACCCGCTGGCAGAATATCTGGCCTTCGTCTTCCCCGAGCTGCTGCTGCTGGTACTGGCGTTCACCCTGCTGGCCGGGCGCTATACCGGCTATCGTGTCTCCGAGCTGTGGCGCTTCCGCGCCTCGGCCCGGGCGATCACGAACAAGCAATGAGCGGCCTGGGACGCGGTTGGCGCAGCCGGCTGCGGCTGCTGCGGCGCAACCCGCCGCTGCGCATGCCGTCGACGCTCAGGGAGCTGGGCATCCTCGGCATGAACGAGCGCAACGGCGACTACATCAGCATCTACAACAAGCGCAAGTACTATCCGCTGGTCGACGACAAGCTCAAGACCAAACAGCTGGCCCTGGAAGCCGGCATCGCCACGCCGCAGCTGTATGGCGTAATCGAGATCGAACATCAGGTGCGCGAGCTCGACACGATTCTGGGCGATCACCAGGACTTCGTGATCAAGCCGGCCCAGGGCTCGGGCGGCAGCGGCATCATGGTTATCGGCGGCCGACGCGGCAATCAGTTCCTGCGCTCTTCGGGCGTGAGCGTATCCCGCAGCGAGCTCGAGCACTTCATCTCGAACGTGCTGTCGGGCATGTACAGCCTGGGCGGCCTGCCCGACAAGGCGATCATCGAGTATCGCGTCAAACCGCATGCGGTCTTCGACGTCGTGAGCTTTCAAGGGGTGCCCGATATTCGCACGATCGTGTTCCGCGGCATCCCGATCGCCAGCATGGTGCGTCTACCCACGCGTCAGTCGGACGGCAAGGCCAATCTGCATCAGGGCGCGATCGGCGCCGGCATCGATCTGGCCAGCGGCTGCACGGTCGACGGGGTATGGTTCAACAGCGTGCTGGATTCGCACCCGGATTCGGGCAACGCCGTACGCGGTATCCAGGTACCCGACTGGCAGCTGCTGCTGGAACTGGCGGCGCGCTCCTACGACCTCACCCAGCTGGGGTATCTGGGCGTGGACGTGGTGCTGGATGCCGAGCACGGGCCGCTGGTACTCGAGTACAACGCCCGGCCGGGCCTGAATATCCAGCTGGCCAACCAGATGGGCCTGCGTCACCGGCTCGAGAAAGTGCGCGCGATCGAAAAGATACCCAGCTCGGCGGCAGCACGCGTCGCCCTGGGCCAGGAATTGTTCGGGGAAGGCTAGCCGCCCGGCGCCGTCGTTGATCGACGAGCGCCGGGCCACGTCTGCGGCGGTCCGGCTTCAGCCGGCCCGATTACGCGCGTGAATGAACGTCCAGTAGCCGAAGGCGTTCACCGGGCGGGTCTCGACCACGTCGAGATCGGCCATTTCCAGGAAATCGTCCAGAGGGAACGAGGGCCGGAAACCGACCAGCTTCGACAGCGGCGATACCATGCGCTCTAGCGAGGCCATCGCCCCCTTGCCCTGGCTGAAGTGGTTGACGATGAACAGGTCGCCGCCGGGCTTGCAGACGCGCTTCATCTCCTCGACCACCTTCTTCGGATCCGGGGCGACGGATACGACGTACATCGCCACGACCTTGTCGAAGCTGTTGTCGGCGTACTCGAGCGCCTGTGCATCCATCAACGCCAGCGAGATGCGATCGGCGTTGCCGTTGACGCGCGCCTTGGCGTACTCGAGCATTTCCGGCGACACGTCGATACCCACGACTTCGACATCGTCGGCGTAGTGGTCGAGCGACAGCCCGGTTCCCACGCCTACCTCGAGTACGCGATCACCGGCGTTGCAGTCCATCTTGCGCACCGCCACTTCGCGCCCCTGCTCGAACACCGGGCCGAAGAAACGATCGTATTGTCGCGACAGACGGCGATACGCGGTTACGACGGATTTTTCATCCATGAATAGGTTCCCGTAGATTAGTCGTGCGGCCAGTCAGGCGAGCGAAGAATACGCCTGTGTCGTCGCCGACACAAAAATCGCGCGCACAACGAAGCCTAGAGCGCGCCGCGCGACGTTGCGCGCACCTTTTGTCCGACGAGTTCGAACAGCCCACGCATATCACCACCGCGGTGACAAAGCCGCGGACGTGTTTCGTGCTCGAAGAAACGGATGGTGCGAAAAGAGCGTGCCGGGTCCATACGAAACCAGTGCCTGAGCCCGGCCGGTATGCGCACGTAGTCGCCCGGCTCGCAGGACAAGGCGAAGACCACGCCCGACGCCCGCATGAACAGGATGCCGGCGCCGTGTACGAGCAGCTGCGACTCGACGGCATCGTGCGCATGTTCGATCATGAGCTCGCGCTCGATGGTGTCGCGACGCGGATGCGAAATCGGCACGCTGGCAACATCGAGGGCAACGCGCGGCATGCTGGCCATGAGCCGATCGAGCGGCGCGATATAACTGCCGATCACCTCGTCCGGGCGCGATTCTTCATCGAAGAGCACGCTGGGCAATTCCACATGGTCGTAGTGGATGCCCACACCGGCCAGGCGCCCGGCGATACAGCTGCGCTCGGTATCGCACAACTTGAGCTGATAGGCATGGTCGATGTCGCGGTAGAGCTCGGTCATGATCGTTGTCGTTGCGCAGGGGGCATTGACCCCCGAAAAGAACACGCCGCACAGCGCAGCGGCTGGCAAGAATCCGCCGCGCTCCATAAAAAGCGCCGGCATGGTAACCGGCGCCGCGTGACAGCGAAATGTCGGGCCGACTACGAAGCCGGCGCGCGGGGGCTCACCCCTGGTCGCGCTTCCAGTTGATCAACCCGCCGGCGCGCAGGATGTCGATCTGACGATCGGACAACGCGTGCTTGCAGGTGATCGTTTTACCGTCTTCGGACTCCACTTCGACAGTATCGCCCGCCGCCAGTGCCTCATGTAGACCGCTGATCTTGAGTTTGGTGCCCTGCTTGAGCTTGTCCAGATCTTCGCCATCAGCAAAAGTCAGCGGCAGCACGCCGAAGTTGACCAGATTCTGCCAGTGAATACGCGCATAGTCCTTGGCGATAACCACACGGAGCCCGAGATAGCGCGGCGCGATCGCCGCATGCTCGCGTGAACTGCCCTGGCCGTAGTTCGACCCGCCGATAATGGCGTGATCGCCGGTGTCCTTGGCGCGGTCCGGGTAATCCTCGTCCACCACGTCGTAGACGAACTCGGCGATCGCCGGGATATTGGAACGAAACGGCAGCACCTCGGCGCCCGCACGCATGATCTCGTCAGTCGAGATATCGTCGCCGACCTTGAGCAGTACCGGCAGTTCGAACTCGTCCGGAATACCGTCGAAATCGGGCAGCGATTTGATGTTCGGCCCCTTGACGAGTTCGACCTTGCGCGCCTCCTCGATCGGCAACGGCTCTTCGAGCATCTTGTCGTTGACGACGGGATCGTCGGGATTTTTCACCTTCGGGTACTCGAAATCGAGCGTACGCGGATCGGTGATCTTGCCCATCAGCGCCGAGGCGGTGGCTGTTTCCGGCGAGCACAGGAACACCGAATCTTCCTTGGTGCCGGAGCGCCCGGGGAAGTTGCGCGGCGTGGTGCGCAGGCTGTTGCGGCCCGAGGCCGGGGCCTGACCCATGCCGATACAGCCGTTGCAGCCGGCCTGATGCAGGCGCGCGCCCGAGGCGATCAACGGCCCGAGCAGGTTGTCCCGGGCCAGCGTCTGCAGCATGGCCCGCGATGACGGGTTCACGTCGAAGGAGACATGCTTGCTCACCTCACGCCCACGCACCATCTCGGCGGTGATCGCGAAATCGCGGTAGCCGGGGTTGGCCGAGGAACCGATATAGGCCTGATACAGCTCGTCTCCGGCAACCTCTTCGACCGGCACGACGTTGCCCGGCGACGTCGGCTTGGCGATCAGCGGCACGAGCGTCGACAGGTCGATCTCGTCGTGCTCGTCGTATTCGCAGCCCTCGTCGGCGAGCAATTCCTCGTATTCGTCTTCGCGCCCCTGCGACTTGAGAAAGCGCTTGATCTCGGCGTCGGCGGGGAAGACCGTGGTGGTCGCGCCGAGCTCGGCGCCCATGTTGGCGATGACGTGGCGATCCATGGCCTCCAGGTTATCCAGCCCCGGGCCGTAGTATTCGATGATCTTGCCGACACCGCCGGATACGCCGTGGCGACGCAGCATTTCCAGAATGACGTCCTTGGCCGAAACCCAGTCCGGAAGCTCGCCGGTGAGCTTGATGCCGAAAACCTTCGGCATCTTGGTGTAGAGCGGTTCGCCGGCCATGGCCATGGCCACTTCCAGGCCGCCCGCACCGATCGCCAGCATGCCCATCGAGCCGCCGGCCGGCGTATGACTGTCGGAACCGAGCAGGGTCTTGCCGGGACGTCCGAAGCGCTCCATGTGCACGGCATGGGAAATGCCGTTGCCCGGCCGCGAGTAGTAGGCGCCGAAGCGCTCGCAGGCCGACTGCAGGAACAGGTGATCGTCCGGGTTCTTGTTGTCTTCCTGGATCAGGTTATGGTCGACATACTGAGCCGAGATTTCGGTCTTGACGCGGTCGAGCTCCATTGCCTCGAGCTCGAGCATGACCAGCGTACCGGTCGCATCCTGGGTAAGCGTCTGGTCGATTCGCAGCGCGATCTCTTCGCCTGGCGTCATCTCGCCGTCTATAAGATGCGACGCTATGAGTTTCTGGGCAACGTTCTGGGCCATGGATCCCTCCGGCGTGTTTGATGCCCTCACCATAGCTTGCGGCAACCGGTTCAGAAAGCCGCTACGGCATGTCCAAGCAAAAAATATGCCGTGAATGAGACTTATTATTATTTGCGGCTATTTTTAGTTCGCATGTGAGGGGCCAAATCGGCTACCGTTAGCACGGCGATGCAGCAGGCATCGACTCGCCACGAAGAAACGCCGACGTCGGCAACTTGTGTAAACTACATGGATTATATCTGCGGCCTGTACGCGATACGGATCCATACACGAGTGCTTCGCGTAGAATAGGAACACGCAATGAACGCTGCTACCGAACAAGCCGTCGTGATCTGGCCGCTGCTGCTATTCGCCGCCGGCGCGCTGGGGCTCATCGTGTTCATGCTCGGCGTTTCTGCCGTGCTGGGCGGGCGCCATAATTCGCGGTTGGGCAACCAGCCGTATGAATCGGGCATCAAGCCCACGGGCAGCGCCAGAATGCGCTTCTCGGCCAAGTTCTATCTGGTGGCGATCATTTTCGTGCTTTTTGATCTCGAAGTGGTCTTCATCTTCTCCTGGGCCATCGCGGCACCCGCGCTGGGCTGGCCCGGTTACTTTGCATTTCTGTTCTTTCTCGGGGTGCTGACCCTGGGCCTGATCTACGAGTGGCGCATCGGCGCGCTCGATTGGGCACCCAAGGCGCCGCGCCAGTACCGCCTGGAGGCGATCGAAAGCAATCGTCGCCGTAACCAGGCCGACGCGCCGCGATGAGAATCTCGCGCGTTGTACGCCCGCTTGGATTGAACACCCGACAGGACGATCATTAATGGGATGGTCACTGACTAGCACCGACAAGAATCCGAAACCCGGCTCGGCCGGTTCGGACGACGGCAGCGCGAACACGATCGAGGATGCGCTGGCGCGCAATGTCGTCACCGCCAAGCTCGACGACATGATCGCCTGGGGGCGCAAGCACTCGATGTGGCCGTTCAACTTCGGCCTGTCCTGCTGCTATGTGGAAATGGCCACGGCCCTGACCGCCCCCCACGACATGGCGCGCTTCGGCTCGGAAGTCATTCGTGCCACGCCGCGCCAGTCGGACGTGATGATCATCGCCGGCACCTGCTTTCTGAAGATGGCGCCGGTGATTCAGCGCCTCTACGACCAGATGATGGAGCCGCGCTGGGTGATTTCCATGGGTTCCTGCGCGAACTCGGGCGGCATGTACGACATCTATTCAGTGGTCCAGGGCGTGGACAAGTTCCTGCCGGTCGACGTCTACGTGTCGGGCTGCCCGCCCCGCCCGGAAGCCTTTCTGGAAGGGCTGCTGCTGCTCCAGGAAAACATCGGCGCGGAAAAACGTCCGCTGTCGTGGATGATCGGCCCGCAGGGCGTAACCCAGCGGCCGAAACTGTCGATGCGCGACCGCAAGCGCAGCGAGCGCCTGTCGGTCACCACCCTGCGTACGCCGGATTCGGTCTGATGCTCGATCGCGTGGATATCAAACAGCAGCTGTTCGAGCGTTTCGACGAGCGTACGTTCACCGAGCAGATCACCGCCGACGGCATGCCCACCTTCTGGGTCGGCCGCGACCGTATCTGCGATGTACTCAAGTTCCTGCGCCAGGACAGTACGCCGGCCTACCGCATGCTGTTCGACCTGACCGCGATCGACGAGCGCGTCCGCGAGCATCGGCTCAACCAGCCGGCCGCGGATTTCACCGTGGTCTATCACCTGCTTAGCCTGTCGCCGGTCGCCGAGATACGCCTCAAGGTCGCGCTGTTCGATGACGACCTGAACACCCCCACCGCCACCGGCGTATGGCCCAACGCCAACTGGTACGAGCGCGAAGTCTGGGACATGTTCGGGATCACCTTCGACGGGCATCCGAACCTGCGCCGCATTCTCATGCCGCCGACCTGGAAAGGGCATCCGCTGCGCAAGGATCACGCCGCGCGCGCGACCGAGTTCGAGCCGCTGCATCTGGACCCCAAGCGCCAGGACGAAGAAGAGAACGCCCTGCAGTTCAAACCCGAAGACTGGGGCATGAAGCGCGAATCCGGCGATACCGAGTTCATGTTCCTCAACATGGGCCCGAACCATCCCTCGGTACACGGCGTATTCCGGATCGTGCTGCAGCTCGACGGCGAGGAAATCGTCGGCGCGGTGCCGGATATCGGCTACCACCATCGTGGCGCCGAGAAGATGGCCGAGCGCCAGTCCTGGCATACCTATATCCCCTATACCGACCGGGTGGACTATCTCGGCGGGGTGATGAACGAGCTGCCCTACGTCATGAACCTCGAGCACGTGCTCGGCATCCAGGTGCCGGAACGGGTCAAGGTCGTACGCGTGATGCTCTGCGAGTTCTTCCGTATCACCAGCCATCTGATGTTTTTCGGCACCTATGTGCAGGACATCGGCGCGATGAGCCCGATCTTCTGGATGTTCTCCGATCGCCAGAAGGCCTATGACGTGATCGAGGCGATCACCGGCTTTCGCATGCACCCGGCGTTCTTCCGTATCGGTGGCCTGACCATGGACCTGCCGAACGGCTGGGATCGCAAGGTCAAGGAATTCCTCGACTGGTTCCCTTCGCGGCTGGCCGAGTACAAGAAGGCGATGGCGCGCAACAGCGTGCTGGTCAAACGCTCCAAGCATATCGGCGCCTATTCTCAGGACGAGGCGATCGACTGGGGCATTACCGGCCCGGGGCTGCGTTCGACCGGCGTGGATTTCGATCTGCGCAAGGCCCGTCCCTATTCCGGCTACGAAAACTTCGACTTCGAGATCCCGACCGGCACCAACGGCGACTGCCAGGACCGGCTCGACGTACGTATCGAAGAGATGTTCCAGAGCTGTCGCATCATCGAACAGTGCATGAAGAACATGCCCGCTGGTGACTACAAGGCCGATCATCCCTTGACCACGCCGCCGGTCAAGGAACGCACGATGCAGGATATCGAAACCCTGATCGCGCACTTTCTGACCGTCAGCTGGGGCCCGGTGGTGCCGGCGATGGAATCGGCCTGCATGGTCGAAGGCACCAAGGGCCTGAACGGCTATTACAGTATTTCCGACAAGCATGCGATGAGCTATCGCACGCGTATTCGCACGCCCAGCTTCGCCCATCTGCAGCAGATCCCGCTGATCTCGCAGGGCGGCCTGGTGGCCGATCTGGTGGCCATCATCGGTGCGATCGATTTTGTTATGGCAGACGTGGACCGATGAAGCTCAGTCAAACCGAAATTGAGGCCATCCAGCACGAGATGACGCTGTACGAGGATCCGGGCGCGGCGACTATCGAAGCGCTCAAGATCGTGCAGGAACATCGCGGTTGGGTATCGGACGAGTCGCTGGAAGCGGCCGCCGCCGTGGTCGGTGTCACGCCGACCCAGATGGAAGCGGTGGCAACGTTCTACAACCTGATCTTTCGCCAGCCGGTGGGTCGGCACGTGATCATGATCTGCGACTCGATTTCCTGCTATCTGACCGGCTACGAGGAAATCCTGGCCTATCTGAAGAAGACGCTGGGCATCGAGTTCGGCCAGACCACGCCGGACAATCGCTTCACGCTGCTGCCGATCTGCTGCCTGGGCAACTGCGATAACGGCCCGGCCATGCGTATCAACACCGACTATCACGGCCGGCTCACGCCCGATAAGGTCGACGCCATTCTGGCGGAATACCCCTAGGCGCGGCGCAAGGACGAACAGTCATGGAAAAGGTTCTTACCAAAAACATCCGCGACAATCGCGAGCCGATGACCATCGGCGAGTACGAGCAGGCCGGCGGCTGGGAGGCCTACAAGAAGGCGCTTCATGAAATGAAGCCCACCGAGGTGGCCGGCCTGGTCAAGGAAGCCGGCCTGCGCGGACGCGGCGGCGCGGGCTTTCCGACCGGCGTGAAATGGTCGTTCATGCCGCGCTTCGAAGAGAATCCCGAGAAGCGTCCGGCCCATGTATATCTCGTGGTCAACGCCGACGAGATGGAGCCCGGCACCTTCAAGGATCGCCTGCTCATGGAAGGCGACCCGCATCAGCTGATCGAAGCGATGGCCATCGCCAGCTATGCGATCGGCGCGGATATCGCCTACGTGTTCATCCGCGGCGAATACACCGAATGCCAGCGCAAGCTCCAGCGCGCGATCGACGAGGCCATGGAAGCCGGCTATCTGGGCCAGGACATCCTGGGCACCGGCTTCAATCTCAAGATGTATCTGCACATGAGCGCGGGCCGTTATATCTGCGGCGAGGAATCGGCGCTGCTCTCCGCGCTCGAAGGCCGTCGCGCCGTGCCGCGCCACAAGCCGCCCTTCCCGGCGGCTTCCGGCCTGTTCGGCCAGCCAACGACGGTCAACAACGTCGAAACCATCTGCAACGTCCCGCATATCGTGAAAAACGGCGCCGAGTGGTACAAATCGCTCGGCCTGCACAAGGACGGCGGCACCAAGATCTTCGGCGCCTCGGGCCATGTCGCCCGCCCCGGACTGGTCGAACTGCCGCTGGGCACGAAGCTGTCCGATCTGCTCGATCATTTCGGCGGCGTGCGCGGCGGGCGCAAGCTCAAGGCCCTGCTGCCGGGCGGCGGCTCCACGCCGCTGTTGACCGACGAACATCTGAATACGCCGATGGACTATGAAGGCGTGGGCGCAGTCGGCAGCCGCCTGGGCACGGGCACGATGGTGGTCATCGACGACCAGACCCCGATCGTGGGCGTTCTCAAGAACCTCGAGCATTTCTATGCGCAGGAATCCTGTGGCTGGTGCACGCCCTGCCGTGACGGCCTGCCCTGGGTGGAGCGTATTCTCACCAATCTGGAAGCCGGGCACGGCAAGCCGGGCGATATCGAGCTGCTGGACCTGCACGTCAAGCTGCTCGGCCCGGGCAAGACTTTCTGTGCCCATGCCCCCGGCGCGATGGGCCCGCTCGAATCCGGTCTCAAGTATTTCCGCGACGAACTGGCGGCCCTGATTCCGCCCGAGGCGGATACGCTGGATCTCACCCAGCCGGCCAACGCCGCCTCGAACAACTAGCGCACGGTTTAGCGATGGCAACGATCAAGATCGACGGCAAGCAGTTCGAGGTGGACCCCACCGACAATCTGCTCAAGGTCGCGCTTTCAAAGGGCTTCGACCTGCCCTATTTCTGCTGGCACCCGGAGCTGCATTCCGTGGGCGCCTGTCGCCAGTGCGCGGTCAAGCAGTACAAGAACGAAGACGACACCCAGGGTCAGATCGTCATGGCCTGCATGACGCCGGCCTCGGATGGCGGCTGCTTCTCGATCGAAGACAAGGAAGCCAGCGATTTTCGTGCCCAGGTCATCGAATGGTTGATGATCAACCACCCGCACGACTGTCCGGTGTGCGAAGAAGGCGGCGAATGCCATCTGCAGGACATGACCCTGATGACCGGGCATACGCGCCGGCGCTATCGCGGCCCCAAGCGCACCCATCGCAATCAGGAGCTAGGCCCGTTCATCAATCACGAGATGAACCGTTGTATCGCCTGCTATCGCTGCGTGCGCTACTACCGCGACTATGCCGACGGCGACGACCTGCGCGTGCTCGGCTCGCATTCCAACGTCTATTTCGGCCGCGAGGCCGACGGCGCCTTCAACAGCGAGTTCTCGGGCAACCTGGTCGAGGTCTGCCCCACCGGCGTGTTCACCGACAAGACGCTGGGCGCGCACTACAACCGTAAATGGGACATGCAGAATGCCCCGGGCATCTGTACCCATTGCTCGCTGGGCTGCAACACCAGCCCCGGTTCGCGCCAGGGCATATTGAAGCGTATCCAGAACCGCTATCACGGCGAAATCAACCACTATTTCCTCTGCGATCGCGGCCGCTTCGGCGCCGGCTTCGTCAACCGCGAGGACCGGCCGCGCCAGCCGCTGGTGCGCGCGGACAACGGCGTGCTCGAGCCCCAGGACATGGACGTGATGCTCGCCTCGCTCAAGAGCGTGCTCGCCGAGGCCAAGGGCCTGGTCGGTATCGGCTCGCCGCGCGCCTCGCTGGAAGACAACTTCGCGCTGCGCCATCTGGTCGGCGCCGACAACTTCCATAACGGCATGAGCGGGCCGGAAAGCCATGCCAGCCTCGCCGCACTCGCGCTGTTGCAGGAACACGCCGGCCGTCTGCCGACGCTGCGCGATGTGGAATCCTGCGATGCGGTATTCGTGCTCGGCGAGGACGTGACCCAGTTCGCGCCGCGCCTGGCACTGTCGTTGCGCCAGGCCGTACGCAACGAACATCACGTCCTCGCCGAAGCCGCCAACATTCCGAAGTGGCATGCGCGTGCGGTACGCGACGAGGGCCAGCATTTCTACAGCCCGCTGTTCATGGCGGTGCCGGCGGCCACGCGTCTGGACGACGTGGCGACCGAACTGTTTCATCTGCGCCCCGCGCGTATCGCTGAGCTTGGCTTCGCGGTGGCCGCCATTCTCGACGACGCTGCGCCCATGCCGGCCAATATCGACGAACAGACGCGCACGCACGCCGAAACCATCGCCAACGCCCTCAAGACGGCGAAAAAACCGCTGGTGGTCGCCGGTACGAGCCTCGGCAGCGAAGCCGTGCTGACCGCAGCCGGCAACGTCATGCGCGCGCTCGAGTCGGTACACGACGACGCCGGGCTGTTCGTTACGCTTAACGAGGCGAATAGCCTCGGCATGGCGATGATGAGCGATCGCGACGTCGATCACGCCTTCGAGGCCATCACCAGCCGCCGTGCCGATACGCTCATCGTCATGCAGAACGATCTCTACGAGCGGGCCCAGCATGGCAAGGTCGATGCCGCGATCAAGGCCGCCAAGAACCTGATCGTGCTCGATCACAGCATGACCGCGACCATCGCCAAGGCCGACTACGTGCTCCCCGCCGGCAGCTTTGCCGAGGCGGACGGCACCCTGGTCAACAACGAAGGCCGCGCCCAGCGCTTCTTCCAGGTCTTCATTCCGGAAGCGCCGTTGCAGGAAGGCTGGCGCTGGTGTGCCGATCTCAATCGTGCGATCGGCAAGCCGGTGGACTGGTACGGCATGGACGATCTCATCGACGCCATCGAAGCCGCCTGCCCGCAGTTCGCGGGTATCAAGACGGCCGCGCCCAGCACCAGTTTCCGCAAGGCCGGCATGCGTTTTCCGCGCAGCCCGCATCGCTATTCGGGGCGTACCGCGCTCTATGCCAACGTGGACGTACGCGAGCGTCGTCCGGAAGTGGATGTGGACTCGGCGCTGGCCTATTCGATGGAGGGCTACCACGGCAGCGATCAGCCGCCGGCGCTGATGGCCTATGCCTGGGCGCCGGGCTGGGATTCCAACCAGGCCGCCATTACCCGTTTTCAGGATGAAGTCGGTGGCCATCTCAAGGGCGGCGATCCCGGCACGCGGCTGCTCAAGGTCGATGCCAACGTACCCGACTATGCGCCGGCCGAGCCCAAGCTGGTCGAAGGCTGGCAGGCGATCCCGCGCTATCACATCTTCGGCAGCGAATCGCAGTCCGCCAAGGCCCCGGCGATTCAGCAACGCATGCCGCGTGCCTGGTTCACCCTCAACGAAGCCGGTGCCAAGGCGCTGGGCCTGGCCGCGGCGGATACGCTGCGCCTGACCATCGACGGCGAGATCCATGCCCTGCCGGTCACCATCGACCCCAGCCTGCCCGACAAGACCATCGGCGTACCGGTGGGCGCCCATGGCCTGATGGGCGTGCGTCTGCCTGCAGCGGTGTCGCCCTGATGTTCGGCTTCAGCACAGACACACTGCTCGATTTCGCGTTCACCGCCTTCGAGACCATTGCCATCCTGCTGGCGGTGGTGATTTCCGCTGCCCTGCTGATCTGGGTGGAACGTCGCCTGCTGGGCGTCTGGCAGGATCGCTACGGGCCGAACCGCGTTGGCCCGTTCGGCATCCTTCAGGTGGCCGCGGACATGATCAAGATCTTCTTCAAGGAAGACTGGATCCCGCCGTTCGCCGACAAGGCCGTGTTCGTCATCGCGCCGGCCATCATCATGTTCACCACGCTCATGGCGTTCGCAGTGGTGCCGTTCACCGAGACCATCGGCGTGGTCGACCTGAACATCGGCATTCTGTTCGTGCTGGCGATGAGCTCGCTGGGCGTGTATTCGGTGATTCTGGCGGGTTGGTCCTCGGACAATAAATACGCCCTGCTCGGCGGCATGCGTACCGCCGCCCAGATGATTTCCTACGAGGTCTTCATGGGCCTGAGCCTGCTGGGCGTGGTGCTGCTGGCCGGCAGCTTCGATCTGCGTACCATCGTCGAATCCCAGGCCGGTATGTGGAACGTGATCCCGCAGTTCCCGGCGTTCGTGATTTTCTTCATTGCCGGCATCGCCGAAATCCATCGTGCGCCCTTCGACCTGCCCGAAGCGGAACAGGAGCTCACCGCCGGCTATCACACCGAATATTCCGGCATGAAGTTCGGCATGTTCTTCGTGGGCGAATATCTGGGCATCGTGCTGATCTCCTGCCTGACCACGGTGCTGTTCTTCGGCGGCTGGCTGGGCCCGATCCTGCCCGGCTTCGTCTGGTTCGCGCTCAAGGCCGGTTTCTTCATCTGCTTTTTCGTGCTGCTGCGCGCGGCCACCGTGCGCCCTCGCTACGACCAGCTGATGGCCTTCGGCTGGAAGATTCTGTTGCCGATTGCGCTGGTCAACGTCGCGATCACGGGCGCTGTCGTGGTGGCCATGGCATGAGCACGTCGTACTCTCTACTCGATTTCACCGGTTACGCGAGTCACCTATGCTGAGTGTTCTGCGCACCATCTGGATGACCCTGATGCACACCTTTCGCAAGCGCGAGACGGTGCTGTATCCGGAAGAAAAGCCTTATCTGCCGCCGCGCTATCGCGGGCGTATCGTGCTCACGCGCGATCCGGACGGCGCCGAGCGCTGCGTGGCCTGCAATCTGTGCAGCGTGGCCTGCCCGGTCGACTGCATCAGCGTGGTCAAGGCCGAGGACGAAAGCGGGCGCTGGTATCCGGAAACCTTCCGCATCAACTTCTCGCGCTGCATCTACTGCGGCTACTGCGAGGAGGCCTGCCCGACCTACGCGATCCAGCTCACCCCTGACTTCGAAATGGGCGAGTTCGATCGTCAGAACATGGTCTACGAAAAATCCGATCTGACCATTTCCGGCGTCGGCAAGCGGCCCGGCTACAACTTCTATCGCGTCGCCGGCATGGCCGTGGGCGGCAAGGACAAGGGCGAGGCCGAGAACGAGGCCGCGCCCATCGACGTCAAGACGCTGCTTCCCTGAGGCCGGGCCGACTATGGAAATCGCTTTCTATCTCGCTGCCATCGTCGCCGTCGCCGCCACCGCGCGGGTGATCAGCTGTGCCAACGCGGTGCATGCGCTGCTCTACCTGATCGTGTCGCTGCTGTCGGTGGCGATCGTGTTCTATACCCTCGGCGCACCTTTCGCGGCCGCACTCGAGGTGATCGTCTACGCGGGCGCGATCATGGTGTTGTTCGTGTTCGTGATCATGATGCTCAACCTCAATCAGGAAACCGTGGCCCGGGAGCGCAGCTGGTTGGCGCCCCGGGTATGGATCGGGCCCGGCGTGCTGGGCGTCGTCCTGCTCGGCGTTCTGGCCGTGGCGCTTGCCAGCGGTGGCTCCATGGGCAACGTCGACAGCACGCCGCTGATGGCCGAACGCATCGGCATGACCATGTTCGGGCCCTATGTACTGATCGTGGAACTGGCCGCCTTCGTGCTGCTGGCCGCCCTGGTGGTCGCTGCCCATCTGGGCCGCGACGATCGTGACGTGGCCGAAGAAAAACGCGTCGCCGCCGCGCGCGGGCGTCGCCACCCGGGAGGCGAACAATGAACGGCATCCCCATGGAACACGGCCTGATTCTGGCCGCCCTGCTGTTCACCCTCGGCCTGGTCGGGCTGGTGGTACGGCGCAATACGCTGTTCATCCTCATGTGCCTTGAGATCATGCTCAATTCCGCAGGCCTGGCCTTCATCGTGGCCGGCGCGGCCCATGGCGCGCCCGATGGCCAGGTGATGTTCATCCTCGTGATCACCCTCGCTGCCGCCGAGGCCAGCATCGGGCTCGGCCTGCTGCTGCAGCTGCATCGCCGTTTCAAGACCATCGACATCGACGCCGCCAGCGAGATGCACGGATGAATTTGCTAGCCCTGACCATCGTCTTTCCGCTCGCCGGCAGCCTCGCGCTGTCGTTCTTCCCGCGCATGGCCGATCGCGCCGCGGCGACCATCGGTGCCGGGTCGGTGGGCCTGTCCGCGCTGGTATCGGCGTGGCTGATCTATACCTTCGTCACCGGCGACGGCGCGCCCTATACGCAAACCCTGTGGACCTGGGTTTCGGTGGGCGACTTCACGCCGGCGTTCGCGCTTTATTTCGACGGGCTGGCCGCGACCATGCTTGGCGTGATTACCGGCGTGGGTTTTCTCATCCACCTGTTCGCCGGCTGGTACATGAAGCACGACCTCGACGGCGGGCCGGGCATGGGGCGTTTTTTCGCCTACATGAACCTGTTCATCGTCGCCATGCTGCTGCTCGTGCTCGGCGACAACCTGTTCCTGCTGTTCCTCGGCTGGGAAGGCGTGGGCCTGTGCAGCTATCTGCTGATCGGCTACTACTACAAGGATGAGGCCAACGCCTGGGCGGCCTTCAAGGCCTTTCTGATCACGCGTATCGGCGACGTGTTCCTGGCCATCGGCCTTTTCCTGCTGTTCACCACCTTCGGCACACTCGATATACAGACCCTTCTGGAACAGGCACCCCAGGCCTGGGCCGAGGGCGACCCGATGGCCAGCCTCGCCGCGCTGCTGCTGCTGGGCGGCGCCGTGGGCAAGTCCGCCCAGCTGCCGCTACAGACCTGGCTGCCCGACGCCATGGCCGGCCCGACGCCGGTTTCGGCGCTGATCCACGCGGCCACCATGGTCACCGCAGGCGTGTATCTGATCGCACGCATGCATGTGATATTCGAGCTTGCCCCGGCCGTGCTGGCCCTGGTGGGCGTCGTCGGCGCGGTCACGCTGCTGCTGGCCGGCTTCGCAGCGCTGTGCCAGACCGATATCAAGCGCGTGCTCGCCTATTCCACCATGAGTCAGATCGGCTACATGTTCCTGGCACTCGGCGTGGGCGCGTGGGATGCGGCCATCTTCCATCTGATGATCCATGCCTTCTTCAAGGCCCTGCTGTTCCTGGCCTCGGGCTCGGTGATCATCGCCTGCCACCACGAGCAGAACATCTTCAAGATGGGCGGGCTGCGCAAGAGCCTGCCGCTGGATTACGCGGTATTCATCATCGGCGGCGCGGCGCTGGCCGCCCTGCCCCTGGTCACGGCCGGCTTCTATTCCAAGGACGAAATCCTGTGGCTGTCGTTTGCCAACGGCCACCACGTGCTCTGGTTCGCCGGCCTGGTCGGCGCGTTTTTGACCGCGCTCTACACCTTCCGCATGATTTTCATCGCCTTCCATGGCGAAGCCCAGATCAAGGCCCATGCGGGCCGCGGCATTGCCCATCATCTGCCGCTGATCGTGCTGGCCGTGCTGTCCACCTTCCTGGGCGCCTGGATCCACCCGCCGCTGGCCGACGTGCTGCCGGTCCATGAAGGCGGCGATCACGGCACCACGAAACTGATCGTGGAAGTGCTGTCCGCTGCCGTGGCCATCGTCGGCCTCGGCGTGGCCGCTGCGCTGTACCTGGGTAGCCGACAGACCGCCGAGAAACTGGCATCCAATCCGCTTGGCCGTGGCCTGTGGCAGCTCTGGCACAACGCCTGGGGCTTCGACACGCTCTACGACCGCGTCTTCGTGCGCCCCTATCTGCTGCTGACCCGCCTGCATCGTCGCGACTGGATCAACTCGACCGTCAACGTCGCGCCGCAGATCGCGCTCATGCTCAACAGCGCGCTGGTCACCACCCAGAGCGGGCGCCTGCGCTGGTATGCGCTGTCGTTGTTTGCCGGTGCCGCGGTGCTGCTCGTCGCGCTGCTGTTCGGGTAATGCGCATGAATACATACGATAACGGCGTGACGACGGCGCGCTCATTCACAGGTCCCAAGGAACGTTCTCAATGATCCTGTGCTGGCTTCTATTCGTCCCCTTCATCGGCGGCCTGCTTTGCTGGCAGCTGGAAAGCCGCCATGCCCCCGCGCAGGCGCCGCGCTGGATCGCGCTGCTGACCATGCTGCTCGTGGTCGGCCTGGCGCTCTGGCTGTGGCTGACGGGCGACTATTCGCTGGCCGGCGGGGCGGTGGGCGACGCGCCGAACTGGGCCCACCAGATCCGCCTGCCCTGGATCGATCGCTTCGGGATTTCCTTTCACCTGGCGCTCGACGGCCTGTCGCTGATCATGATCATGCTGACCGGCTTTCTCGGCGTGCTCGCCGTGGTGTGTTCCTGGCGTGAAATCACCAACCGGATCGGCTTCTTCCATCTGAACCTGCTCTGGATTATCGGCGGCGTGGTCGGCGTATTTCTGGCCGTGGATCTTTTCCTGTTCTTCTTTTTCTGGGAAATGATGCTGGTGCCGATGTATTTCCTGATCGCGCTGTGGGGACATAGCGGCTCGAAAGGCAATACCCGCATCGGCGCTGCGATCAAGTTCTTCATCTATACCCAGGCCAGCGGCCTGCTCATGCTGGTGTCGATTCTGGGTCTGGTCTTCGCCCACTACAGCCAGACCGGCACCTTCACCTTCGACTACATGGTGCTGCGTGAAACCCCGCTGACCGGCACCATCGCCTACGTGCTGATGCTGGGCTTCTTTATCGCCTTTGCGGTCAAGCTGCCGGTGGTCCCGCTGCACGGCTGGCTACCGGACGCGCATGCCCAGGCGCCGACCGCCGGCTCGGTCGATCTGGCCGGCATCCTGCTCAAGACCGCGGCCTACGGCATGCTGCGTTTCGCGATTCCGTTGTTCCCCGAGGCCTCGGCCCAGTTCGCGCCTGTTGCCATGGCGCTGGGTTTGATCGGCATCTACTACGGCGCCCTGCTGGCCTTCTCGCAGACCGACGTCAAGCGCCTGATCGCCTGCTCCAGTATTTCGCATATGGGCTTCGTGCTGATCGGCATCTATTCCGGCACGCTGCTCGCACTGCAGGGCGTGATCGTGCAGATGGTGGCCCATGCCTTCTCGGCGGCGGGTCTGTTCATCATCTCCGGCCAGATCTACGAGCGCATCCATACCCGTGACATGCGCCAGATGGGCGGCCTGTTCGGGCGTATGGGCGCGCTGCCGGGCTTTGCGCTGGTGTTCGTGATGGCCTCGCTGGGCATGCCCGGCACCGGCAACTTCATCGGCGAGTTCCTGATCCTGTTCGGCGCCTTCGATACGGTGCCCTGGGTCGTGGTCGCGGCCAGTGGCGGCCTCGTGCTGGCAGCCATCTATTCCCTGGTGCTCATGCACCGCGTTTATTGGGGCACGCCCAAGTCGGAGGCCTCGCTCGGCGGGCTCGACCCGCGCGAATACAGCATGATGCTGCTACTGCTCGTGCTCACGCTCTGGCTTGGCCTGTTCCCGAATACCGTGCTCGATATCTCGCATACGGCGATGACCGAAGTCACCGACTGGTTCGCCGTTGCTCCGTTGCCGTCCCGTTAAGCGAAAGGCGTCATGACCGACTTTTCCACTCAGATGCTCGCCCTCGCGCCGTTGCTCATCCTGTGCGCGACCGTTGTCGGCGTGATGCTGTCGATCGCGGTACACCGCCACCACTTCACGGCGGCCACAATGACCGTGGTCGGCCTGAACGCGGCCCTGCTGTCGCTGCTGGGCGTGCTCCAGATCACGCCGATCCAGGTCACGCCGCTGTTCATCATCGATGATTATTCGCTGCTGTTCGGCGCCATCGTGCTGGTGGCATCGCTGGCCTGTACCACGCTGGCCCATGCCTATCTGGATACCCTGCCGGACCGGCGCGAAGAGTTTTATATCCTGCTGCTGTGCTCGGCCGGCGGCGCGCTCGCGCTGATCGCCAGCCGGCACTTCGCGTCGCTGTTCATCGGCCTCGAGCTGCTGTCGGTGCCGCTGTACGGCATGGTCGCCTATGCTTATCGCGACCGTATTTCGCTGGAAGCCGGCCTGAAGTACATGGTGCTCTCGGGCGCGGCTTCGGCCTTCCTGCTGTTCGGTATGGCGCTGCTGTACGCGGCATCGGGCAGCCTCGAATATGCCGGCCTGGTGGATACCCTGGCCGGCAACAGCGGCTCGCCCTGGCTGCTGGCCGGCGTGGGCATGATGGTCGTCGCACTGGCCTTCAAGCTGTCGCTGGTGCCGTTCCATGTCTGGACGCCGGACGTCTACGAAGGCGCACCGGGGCCGGTCTCGGCCTTTCTGGCCACGGTGAGCAAGGTCGCGGTCTTCGCGCTGCTGCTGCGATTCTTCACGCTCGCACCGCCGGCCGCCAACGGCTGGCTGCTCACGCTGATGGGCGTAATCGCCATGGCGTCCATGCTGGTCGGCAACCTGCTCGCGCTGCGCCAGCGCAACGTCAAGCGGCTGCTGGGTTATTCCTCGATTGCGCATCTGGGCTATCTGATGACCGCGATCGTGGCCGGCGGCACCTTCAGCATCGAAACCGTGGGCATCTATCTGGCCACCTATGTCGCCACCACGCTCGGCGCATTCGGCGTGGTCACGCTCGTATCCAGCCCCTACTCCGGCACCGACGCGGGGGCGCTGCACCACTATCGCGGGCTGTTCTGGCGCCGGCCGTACCTGGCGACTGTGTTCACCGTCATGATGCTGTCGCTGGCCGGCATCCCGATGACCGCAGGCTTTCTCGGCAAGTTCTACGTGATTGCCATCGCCGTGCAATCCGGCCTGTGGTGGCTGGTCGGCGGCATCGTGCTCGGCAGCGCCATCGGCCTGTACTACTACCTGCGCATGATGGTCATCCTGTTCCTGGACGAGCCCGGCGAAAGCCGTCGCGACGCGGTTTCCGGCTGGGGGCAGCAGTCCGGCGGCATCATGGTGCTGTTGCTGGCGGCCGCGGTGATCTTCTTCGGCATCTATCCGCAGCCGCTGATCTCGCTGGTCAGCGCTACGGGCATGGCCGGCGGCTGATGCAGACGGGCCGGTATCGCGCCGCTGTTTCGAGCGTATGGCTCGCGGGCCTGATACTGATCATCGCCGGCTGCGCAACCCACGCCCCCGCGCCGCAGGAGGATGCCCGCGCCGACCGAGCTGCCCGCCAGTGGCTCGCGCTCGTCGATCGCGGCACTTATGAGCGCAGCTGGCAGCAGGCATCGGCAATGTTTCGAAACGGCATCGATCAAGGCGCGTGGATCGAGGCGGTTGGAAACGCGCGGGCCGACACCGCTGCGCCAAGCAAGCGCGAACTCGTATCCATCGCCTACACGCGAAAACTCCCCGGCGTGCCCGACAATGACTATGTCGTACTCGTCTATGCCAGCCGTTTCGATGACCGCCCTCCGATTCAGGAAACCGTCACCCTGGTACGAGAAGACGGCGAGCTGAAAACCGCAGGTTATTTTCTGCGCTAGCGCTTGGCCGGCTCAACGCAGCCGCGCGGCGGGCCAGACATAGCGCCGTTCAGCCAAGCGCGTGCCGTCGAGGGTGAGCGTCTTGTGCTGGCCATCGGCGACGAAACCCTGCGCCTGATAAAACCGCTGTGCCGCGTGATTGCCCTGCAACACCCAGAGAGTGACCGCGGCGCCGTTCCGGGCGGCTACGCCCCGGCGAACGGCCTGCCAGAGCCGGCGACCGATGCCCCGCCGGCACGAACGCGGCGCGACATAGATGGCATACAGCTCCATCGTCGCAGCATCCGTATCGTCATCCCGGCTGGGGCCATAGCTGGCCAGCCCCACGAGTGTCTGCTCGTGTCGGGCCACCAACACCTCGATCGCGGGATCGGCGAGCGCCCGGGTCCACTGCGCTTTCCTGGCATCCACGCTGAGCTCGTCCAGATAGGCCTGCGGCAACAGACCACGATAGGCGTCGCGCCATGCCGCGACGTGCAGCGCCGGGATCAGATCGACATCGTCGTCGCAGGCCGGCCCGACGTTCATGCCTAGGCCTTCACGATCACGCCCGGATTGAGCCGGTTGTGCGGGTCCAGCGCTGTCTTGATCGCGGCGAGCATGTCGCGCTCCACCTCGGATTTGTAGCGATCCAGGGCGGCGACCTTGAGCCGGCCGATGCCGTGTTCGGCCGCGATCGAGCCGCCCATCTCGGCGACGATATCGTGCACCACGGTATGGGCGGCCTCGGCCTGGGCCAGAAAGGCCGGGCCGTCGGCGTCCACGGGCTGGGACAGATTGAAATGCAGGTTGCCGTCGCCCACATGCCCGAACGGGCAGGGGCGCACACCGGGCAGCGCTTCGCGAACGGCTGCCAGCGCGCGCTCCAGAAACGCGGGCAGCTTCGATACCGGCAGCGAAATATCGTGCTTGATCGAGGCCCCTTCGGCGACCTGGGCCGGCGGCAGCGACTCGCGTAAATGCCATAGCCGACGACTGGTTTCGACGTCGTGGGCGATGACGACATCCGTCAATTCGTGCGCGTGGCGGGCCTGCTCGACGACATGGGCCATGGCGTCAAGCAGCCAGTGGCCGT
Source organism: uncultured Salinisphaera sp. (assembly GCF_964012375.1). Lineage (NCBI taxonomy): Bacteria > Pseudomonadati > Pseudomonadota > Gammaproteobacteria > Salinisphaerales > Salinisphaeraceae > Salinisphaera > uncultured Salinisphaera sp. Next base: position 7,988 of record NZ_CAXGSH010000006.1, on the reverse strand, counting down.
CGGCGGAGCTGGCCAGCTCGACCAGCAGGTACCAGTCATGATCGATATCGAAAGGCTCTTCACAGCCCTCGATATGGCTGCAGGCCAGCGCCACCGCCTGGCGCGACATCAGCTCGCAGCCGGTCAGGTTATGCCCCGAGGCCGCGGTCAGCCGCCGCTGCAGTCGTACCGCCTGGGCCGGGGACTCCAGCGCGAACAGCGCACTGACCTGCTGTACCACCGGCTCGTAGAGCTTCATCACCGCAGCGGTGATGATGCCCAGCGCGCCTTCGCTGCCGATGAACAGGTCGTCCAGATCGAAACCGCTGTTGTCCTTGCGCAGCCCGGTGAGATTGTTCCAGATACGCCCGTCCGCGAGCACCACTTCCAGGCCCAGCGCCAGATCGCGGGTGTTGCCATAGCGCACGACGTTCAGCCCGCCTGCATTTGTAGCCAGATTGCCGCCGATCCGACAGCGATCGCGCGAGGCAAGCGTCAACGGGAAAAACAGGCCGGCATCGGCCGCGGCCTGTTGCACGTCGGCGAGAATACAACCCGCCTCGACGGTGATCGTGGCGTTGTCGGCATCGACTTCGCGTACGCGATCCATGCGCTCGAGATTGACGATGACATGACGCTGGGCGTCGTCTGCGGCGGCCCCGCCCACGAGCCCGGTATTGCCGGACTGGGCGATTACCGCACAGTTTGCGTCGGCACAGGCGGTGACCACCGCTGCGACCTGCGCCGTATCGGCCGGTCGTACCACCGCGAGCGCGGTCGGGCGAAACGCGCCCCGCCATTCCACCAGAAAGGGTGCAGCCGCATCGGCCTGCAGCACGTCCGCGGCGCCAACGATTTCGGTCAGTTTCGCAAGCAGCGCATCACGCATTCAGCGATCTCCGAGCAGATCTTCCAGGGCCGGCTGCAGCTGGCGAAACTCGAAGGTGAAACCGGCCTTCTCCAACGCGCTGGGAATCGCGCGCTGGCCGGTGAGCAGCAAATGGGCCATCTCGCCGACCATCAGCTTGAGCACCGGGCCGGGCACCCAGGCGAACTTGGGCCGGTGCAACACGCGCGCGAGCGTGGTCGTGAATTCGCGATTGGTGGCCGGCTCCGGCGCGGTGAGGTTGAACGCCCCGCTACAATCCGGGTTGTCGATGAGAAAACGAATCGCGGCCACCTCGTCGCGGATGTGTATCCAGGGCATGTACTGCTTGCCGGTGCCGAAATGCCCGCCCAGCCCGAACCTGAACGGCGTGACCATCTGTGCCAGTGCGCCGTCATCGGCCCCGAGCACGATGCCGGTACGAACACGACACACGCGGATGTTGGCGGCCTCGGCACGGCGGGCGGCCTGTTCCCAGGCCACGCAAAGCTCGGACTGGAATTCGTCGCCGGGCGATTCGTTTTCGTCGAGCACGTCGTCCCCGCGCGCGCCGTAATAACCGACCGCAGAACCGCTCACCAGCACCTGCGGCGGCGTGTCCCATTCACCAATCGTTTCGGTAAGCTGACGCGTGATCCGCAGGCGGCTTTCGCGCATTTCACGCTTGCGCGCCTCGGTCCAGCGGCCGTCCGCCAGATTCTCGCCGGCGAGGTTGATCACCGCGTCGGCCGGCGCCGCGGCCTTGATATCGGCCACCGGCACGACCCCTGCCGGCAACACCTTCGCCGCGGCTGCGGTATCGCGGGTGACGACCTGCACGGCCCAGCCATCGGCCAATAGCGATTCACACAGATGCCGGCCGATAAAGCCGGTGCCACCGGTCAACAACGCCTTGTTCATCACAAGCTCCGCGAGTAAAAGACAAAGGAAAATGCCAACTTGCAGACTAAAGCGCCGGCGAGGGCAGCGCCAGTCCAGATAAAACCCTATTCCACAATACGCCGATCGCGCGCTCGGCGCCGAATGGTTTTTACCTGCCTATTGCAAAAAGCCGACAGATCGCGTTAGCTGTGCGGGTCGTGGCGGCGGTAGCTCAGTTGGTAGAGCGCGACCCTCCCACGGTCGAGGTCGCGAGTTCGAATCTCGTCCGCCGCTCCACTTCTTCCCGCCTGTGGCTGCATGCATGCGCTATCGCTGATAGAGCAGCGATTCCGCCTGGAGTGCGGAAACGATCCGCCGGGCGAGCGCGTCTGCCTGTTTAGAAACCGATCGCCGTGCGCTTTCTGCGGTATCGAAGGCGAACTGCGCGGTGACCTGCTGGCCCGCGTTGTCGATCACGCGCACGTTATAGGCGATCCGCCCATGACCGATCACGCGGCGCGACGTGGTTTGCATATCGGCCAGTTCGATCACGATCGTGGCCTGGGCGCCGCTGGCGCGACTGGCCGCATGACGGCTCGCGGCATCCTGCTGACGGGTAGGCGGCGCAGCGGCGAGCATGGACGTACAGGCATGCCCGGCCGCAAACAGTCGGTCGCAGAGCGCCTGTTCGAAGGCGGCTTCGATGGCCACATCGGCAAAGGCACCATAGGCCAGAAAACCGTCGTAGCGCATGTCCTGCTGCGCGGGATCAACGAACCGATACGACGGCGCACTGGCACAGCCGGCCAGCGCCGCGGCCGCGCTTAGAACGACGCAGGCCAGCGCAACAAAACGGCGTAGATCAACCAAGACGGCGTCCAGATAAACGAATGGTGCGTCAGAGATTATCCGGCGCGATCGGCACGAACAACTACGCGCGACAAGGCTTCAAGGCGAAACGTAGGCACGGGCCGTGATCGAGCCTCGCCGCATGCGTCGCAGCGGCAACGCCCCGGCGCGCCCTGTGCTAAGCAACGGACGCGCGCGGCCGAGTCTCGGCACCTCGTCTACACGGTGTCCGATTTGTAGGAATACCCGGGACAAGCGACGATCGACGGGGATTCAGGCAGAATGCCAGAACGAACGTCCGTTCATTGCGCTGCCTTGCAGCATCGCGTGGACACTACAGTGCCAATAAAGAGGAGACCCCTGATGCGAGCATTGCTCTGCAAACAATTCGGCCCGCCGGAAACGCTGGTCGTCGAGGAACAGCCCACGCCTAAAGTCGGCCCCAAGCAGGTTCTTATCGACGTACAGGCCGCGGCGGTGAATTTCCCCGACAGCCTGATCATCGAAGACAAGTACCAGCTCAAGCCGGAGCTGCCCTTCTCGCCGGGCGGCGAGCTCGCGGGCGTGGTCAATACCGTGGGCGATGAGGTCAAGCATCTCAAGGCCGGCGACAACGTGATCGCCTTTACCGGCTATGGCGCCATGGCCGAACAGATCGCTACCGACGCCAACCGGGTGATCCCGATGCCCGACGGCGTGGACCACGTCACCGCCAGCGCGTTCGTGATGACCTATGGCACCACCTATCATGCGCTGGCCGACCGGGCCGCGCTGAAGTCCGGCGAAACCCTGCTCGTACTCGGTGCCGCCGGCGGCGTGGGCCTGGCCGCGATCGAGCTGGGCAAGGCCTTGGGCGCGCATGTGATTGCCGCTGCCTCCAGCGAAGAAAAACTGGCGGTCTGTCGCGAACACGGCGCGGATGAAACCATCAACTACGTCGAGGAAGACCTCAAGGACGCCATAAAGACACGTACCGACGGGCGTGGCGTGGACGTGGTCTATGATCCGGTCGGCGGCGACATGACCGAAAAAGCCCTGCGCGGCACGGCCTGGCGCGGGCGTTTGCTGGTGATCGGCTTTGCCGCCGGCGAGATCCCCAAACCGCCGCTCAATCTCGCCCTGCTCAAGGGCTGTTCGATCGTGGGCGTGTTCTGGGGCTCGTTCACCCAGCGTGAACCCGAAGAGAACCAGAAGCAGCTCAAGCAGATCTTTGCCTGGCTGGCCGAAGGCAAGCTGCGCCCGCATGTGTCGGGAACCTACCCGCTCGAACGCGGCGGCGAGGCAATCAGCGTACTGGCCTCGCGCAAGGCGGCCGGCAAGCTGGTCATCAAACCGCAGGAATAGTTCGCTCGGCCGGCCCGGCCGAACCGCGCCGGGCCGGCACTGCCCTATTTCGTTCACGCGGCAACGCGGCCATGTTGTCATGCAAACGACATCGCCGCGTCATCCCAGCGTTATCTGTACGACCCACACTGCGCTCCATTGCAAGCCGGCTGTCATATCGATGACAGCCCCGCAACGAGGAGCCGCATGCGTATCGCATTGCTCACCGACGCGTGGAAGCCGCAGGTCAACGGGGTGGTCACCGCCCTGACGGCCCTGGTTCGAGAACTGGAAGCCGCCGGACATGACGTGCTCGTCATTCATCCGGGCCTGTTCGTGACCGTGCCCTGCCCCACCTATACCGAAATCCGGCTCGCGGCCGCGCCGCTGCCCGGCGTTGCACGCCGCCTGCAGCGCTTCGTGCCGGACGCAGTGCATATCGCCACCGAAGGCAGCGTCGGTCTGGCCGGCTGGCTGTACTGTCGCCTGCGCGGCTGGCGTTTCACCACCTCTTTTCATACCCGCTTTCCGGAATACATCAACGCGCGCTGGCCGCTGGTGCCGGTGGGCCTGGGCTATCGGGTGCTCAATCTGTTTCATAGCCATAGCGTGCGCACCATGGTGAGCACACGCCCGTTGGCCGACTATCTGAGCGATCGCGGTTTCTCGCGGCTGGCCCTGTGGGGACGCGGCGTCGACACCCGCCTGTTTCGCCCCGTGCAACCGGCCACACTCGATCTGCCCGGTCCGGTGTTCATGTATTTCGGCCGGGTGGCACCGGAAAAGAACGTGGAAGCATTCCTCCAGCTCGACCTGCCCGGCAGCAAGCTGGTGGTCGGCGACGGCCCGGCCCGCGCCGACCTGGAACGCCGCTACCCCGAGGCCTGTTTCGTGGGTATGCGCCTGGGCGAAGACCTGGTGCGCCATATCTGTGCAGCCGACTGCATGGTCTTTCCCAGCAAGACCGACACGCTCGGGCTGGTGCTCATGGAAGCCATGGCCTGTGGCGTCCCGGTCGCCGCCTATCCGGTCACCGGGCCGCTCCAGGTGGTACAACCCGGCGTCACCGGCGTGCTCGACGACGATCTGCAGGCCGCCGCGCTGGCGGCGCTCGAACTCAACGGTGAGGCCGGCATCGCCTATGCGCGAGCCAACAGCTGGGCAGCCTCGGCGGCCGAATTCGCCGCACAGCTTGCCCCGGCGCGTCGACCCCACCTGCGTTTTACCCCCCCGACCCTGGAGAACGCGCAATGAAAGTCCTCATACTCGGCGGCGACGGCTTCTGTGGCTGGCCCACGGCATTGCACCTGTCCGGTCAGGGCCACGATGTGACCCTCATCGACAACCTTTCCCGACGGCATATCGACAACGAGCTGGGGGTGAGTTCGCTGACCCCCATATCGCCTATAGATATCCGACTGGCGGCCTGGAAGGAGCTGACCGGGCGCACCATCGCCGCGCTGCATATGGATGTTGCGCGCGAATACGATCGCCTGGAAGCGACCATCGACCGGCTCGCCCCGGATGCCATCGTGCATTTCGCCGAACAGCGCTCGGCGCCCTATTCCATGAAGCATGCACGGGCCAAGCGCTACACCGTCGAAAACAACCTCGCCGCGACCCAGAACGTGCTTTGCGCCCTGGTGGAAACCGGTATCGACGCCCATCTGGTGCATCTGGGCACCATGGGCGTCTACGGCTATGGCGGCGGGCTGCGTATTCCCGAGGGCTATCTCACTGTCGAGGTCGACGACAGCACCGGTGCGCGTACCCAGCGCGAGATCCTGTTCCCGCCGGACCCGGGCAGCATCTACCACATGACCAAGACCCAGGATCAGCTGCTGTTCTATTTCTACAACAAGAACGACGGCCTGCGTATTACCGATCTGCATCAGGGCGTGGTCTGGGGCACCCAGACGCGCGAGACGCGGCTGGACGAACGCCTGATCAATCGATTCGACTACGACGGCGATTACGGCACCGTGCTCAACCGCTTTCTCATGCAGGCCGCGGTTGGCCACGACCTGACCGTGCACGGCAGTGGTGGCCAGACCCGCGCCTTCATCCATATCCAGGACACGGTGCGCTGTATCGAAATGGCGATCGGCAACGCCCCGGCCGCCGGCGAACGGGTACGCATCTACAACCAGATGACCGAAACCTGGCGCGTAGGCGAACTGGCCAAACTGGTGGCCCGCATGACCGGCGCCAACATCGTCAACCTGCCCAACCCGCGCCGCGAAGCCTCGGAAAACGATCTGTGCGTGGATAACGCCTGTCTGCTGGACCTGGGCCTCGACCCGACCACCCTGCGCGACAGCCTGCTCAGCGAAATAATCGATATCGCGCAGCACTATGCCCACCGCTGCGACGAAAGCCGTATTCTCTCGACCTCACAGTGGGTACGTCCGCGAACGGCGCAATCGCAGGCGGTCGCCTCCTGAGCAAAAAACAGGTCGCGTTCAATTGAGTGGCGCCCCCACTGACCTATAATCCGGGCTCGTCTCGAACCCGGTACGCTGCTGTGCAAACCGACGGTCGCTGGACCCTCGCCGCGCTGACCACGGCGCTGCTGCTGCTCTACTTCACGCCGTGGCTGGCGCTGGGCCACGGCGTCGAATCTTCCGGCCTCGGGCTATGGATCGAATTGCCCGCGCTACTGCGGCCAATCGACCGCTTCGGCATCGGCGAATACGCAGCGCCCGTGCTGGGCTGGTCGATCCCGCTGATTGGCGCGGTCGGCGTCGTCCAAAGCGCCCGCGGCAGGGTCAGTCTCTGCGCATTGGCGCTCGCCGCGAGCGTGTTCAGCCTGATCGCCTTCGGCCTATGGCTGTCACGCTGGCCGCAAACGCCCAGCCTGGCCACCCTGCCGCTGACCCATGCCGGACTCGCGGTGGTCGCAGGCGCCGTGCTCGTGCTCGGCTTGAACGTTCTCGGCGCGCTACTACGGCCGCGCCTGGAAGAAAGACTGGGCATCATCGAGCGGCGTCGCCGCGACGGCACCGTCGCAATCGACGTCGACCGGCAGCGCTGGCGGCCACTATGGCGTTTACTCTATTCCGTGGCCAACGTCGCCATCGTCTACGTGGCCGCCGTGCTCTGGACGCGTTACCACCTGTTCGAGCTCGCCGATCGCTTCGCCCTGCCGGTAACCGCCGCTATCACCGTCGTGATCGCGCTGGCCGGACTTTGGGTGGTTCGATCCGCGCTGGGGCGCGCACCCTATGCCCGAATCGTGATCGACTACGACTCGTTGCGCGTGATTACCGGCGGCGAACGCGGTCGCTACGCCCGTGGCCATATCGGCGGGCTCTACGTGCCGCAGCAGGCGGAAGACGGGGTCCGCGACTACTACAACGATGCGCCGAACGCACAGACGCTAACCCTGCCGGTCACCACGAGCGGCTCGCCCACGCCGCAGGCCGGCGGGCTGTTACGTACCCCGCGTGCCAGCGTCATGATGCGCATGCGTGATCGTACGGTCGCACTCGCCCATCATCTGCGCCCGGCCCAGGCCAAGGAACTGGTGCGTCGGCTTACGATTCGCCTGCTGGACTGAGCCGGCCGCGGCGGTGGCCGGCCAAGCGAATCACCGATGGCTCGCGGGCGCCGCCAGGCGCTCGGCGAGGTCGGCCCGGAGGATGCGCGACGAAGTCGGCTCCTGCGGCGTCCATGTCAGGAGGAGGCCCCCCGCGAGGTGCGTCAGGTGCGTCAGGAAGGCGAACCAGAGGAGCGTCATCGCCACCATTTCGAGGCTCTCCTCCACGATCCGCGAGAGGTGGAGGACCACCGCGGGCCCTGGCAGGCGGAACGAGGCCTCCGCCACCGCCTCGACGCGGGCCATCGACCCCACGCGCCCGATCAGGTCGAGGGGGTGCCCATCCGGGAGGCCGTCGACGAAGTCGATGGCGACGGCCGTGCCCAAGAGGGCGAACGCGCCGCCGACGAGCCGCCAGAGATCGCTTCCCCGGAACTCGCGCCACAGGAAGACGGCCATGAACAGACCTGCGCCCGCGAACACCGGCCCGAGCACGAGTTGCCAGTAGTAGCTCGGGAACGCGGCCCCAACCCCGCGCTCGCTCGCCTCCGA